>CAZLHW010000052.1:0-7834 GCA_964559085.1 uncultured Acidobacteriota bacterium
GGGGACGGGCTTGTGGCTCTCGAGTTTATCTATAAACACTCCTTTGACGTGGTTCTTATGGACGTGCAGATGCCCGTCATGGACGGATTCCAGGCAACCGCTGCAATCCGGAATCTGGCCGATCCGGTGAAAGCCGACCTTCCGATCATCGCCATGACGGCGCATGCGCTGAAAGAGGATGCGGATCGTTGCCTTGCAGCCGGGATGGATGCTTATGTCAGTAAGCCCATTGATGCGGACGAATTGATTGAGCTGGTGGAGTTTCTTGGAGAAACGACTACTCGCGACGAAGCCTCCGCGGCGCCGCGCATGGATCCCGGCTGGAAAGAGCCGGCTGCGGACGCCGCCGCGGAAGAGCGTGCGCCTGTATTTGATATCAATCAGGCCATCAACAAATGCTTCGGAAAATTTGAGTTTTTCTCCGATATTGTGGGCGGTTTTTTTGATGAGGTGGACGCCGCTCTGCTTGCGATGTCTGAAGCCCGGTCGCAGGGCAACAACGGCGAACTCCAGAGAGTGGCGCATCACCTGAAAAACACTGTCCTTTATCTGGGGGCGCGACGCGCCACCGAAGCCATCGTGAATGTGGAGGCGGCTGCAAAGTCGGGTGAAGCCCCTGCCCTGGGCCGGGCGCTGGAGATCCTGGAACAGGAACTGGGCGCATTAAAGCTTGCGCTGACCCCCTACCGCAACCAGAATACCCCGACGCCATTGGCGACCGGCGACTAAAGAACCGTTTCCACCGTATTAATATCCACCAGTCCACGGCAGCCGAAAAGGGCGGGCAGGACGCGATCGGGAGGGTATTGCCGCCGCAATTCGGCGACTTTTTCAGTGCCGGCGCGATACGCCGGCAGCTTCATTCTGCCGAGAAGCGGATGGTGGCCCCAGACTCCCGAAAGTTTCTCCGCCCGCTCCTCCGATACGAGATAGTCGTGCCGCAAAATCATGGAAACCTCTTTTTGGGACACGCCCTCTTTCCAGATCAGGAAAGATGATTGATTTTTCGCGTCGTCCTGCAGCGAAGACAGCAGCATGCCGATGCGCAGATCCAGGTCTGGAAGCTGCTCGATTTCAGTGATTCCATGCGCGATCAGTATGGCGTTATTGGCCAGACCTTCATGAAGAGTGGCGCTCGGAGAATTCATGGGGAGTACGGTGGCCTCAAAGAAGACTTTGCCGCGTTCGAACATGTTTTGAAGAAAGGCGTAGGTCGTGACATGGCCCGGCACGACCTCATGGCTTATCAATATCTGAAATTCGGGCACCGATATCTGAAGCGCCCGATTGATTTCATAACTCGCTTCATATTCAGGGCTGCCGTCTTCCTTGCGCGCCCGGCCGATATAGTTCATGGAACCTGAGAAATAGGAGCCCGTGATGGGTGAAAACCGGATATTGGCTCTGGGCACTGAATGCAGGGCTTTGGGAAGGCATGGCAGCAGGTTCCTCTGTGCCAGTTGATCAAATTCTGCGACGAAGGCGGAACTCAGCGCCGGCATCGAGGCGGAGGGAATCATGCGGTCCTGCCTCCAAGCGTCGACCGAGGCATGCAATTCCTGGTTTCCTGAGGATGGATACCCGGCATGATCGAGAAGCTCCCGAACCTGTTTGCGCTTCGCCAGCGGATTGGAGGGCTGCGGCTCGCGGCCCGTGGACGCGCGGACGCAGCGTTCATAGGGTACTGCTTCTCCCTTCCCGATAGTTTCCATTGCCAGATCCCAAATCACCTCCAGGGAGTTGGCCAATCCCTTGAGATATTTCTTGCGCCGGGGCGGCGTTGTTTTCGCCTGTTCGGAAATCTGCCGAATAGCGCCGCAAACATCGACGGCGTCCAGGTAGGCTTGGATCGCGTCCATATCCGGCGTCTTCGCCTGTATACCCCGACTTTGCCGAAGGCGCGCAGCCGCCGGATGGGTGTAGGCCGCCGGAAGCGGGGCGCCGGAGAACCAGCAGTCGGCGACGAACCGGCCTTCGCCGGAGTGGTGCAGTACATCTCCGCCCCAAAGAGTGTCCAGACCGAGAGTAGCTTCCGCGATACAACGATCGAGTTCCGTAAGCTCCTGTACCGGATTCATGATTGTTCCTCCTTCACGCGGCGAACCGACTTAAACCAGAGATAGAGGCATAAACCTGTAAAAAGAAGCGCTGAAATTGCCTGAGACAAGACTTCGTTGCCGTAAAAAGGCGTTCGGATCTTGTCCTCACTATACCATGGAAAAAGACGGAGTGCCGCTCCAAAAACTCCTCCCAGCGCTCCTCCAGCCATCAAGCCGGACGCGATGATGACGGCGCGTTCACGCATGAGCGATCCGCGCCGCCCGCCCACAGCCTCGGATTTTCTGCCGATCCAATGCGCCAGGAAGCCGCCCACCAGCGCGGGGGTATTCAGTTCCAGAGGCAAATACATGCCTAGAGCGAAGATCAGGGCCGGAACACCGAGCATTTCCATTATGAGGGCCGTCATCGCTCCGGCGCCAACCAGGATGTACGCCACCGGCTGATGGCTCATAAATCCTTCGACCAGGGCTTTCATGATCGACGCCTGGGGAGCAGGAAGGACCACGCGACTGT
The DNA here is from genome assembly GCA_964559085.1 of uncultured Acidobacteriota bacterium. Classification (GTDB taxonomy): domain Bacteria; phylum Acidobacteriota; class UBA6911; order UBA6911; family UBA6911; genus UBA6911. Next base: position 2,575 of record CAZLHW010000052.1, read on the forward strand.
CGCCTGACGCCGTATCTCCAAATTGATAGGCCTGAGCCAGCATGGCGATTGTGAGTCCCGCCGCCGCAGCCGCCGCAAGGACGCCCAGGAACTTGATCTTTTCCTGGGCCGCCGGCGTCGATCCCAGCCAGTACCCGGTTTTAAGATCGGTAATAGTCTGCCCTGAAACCGACAGGGCAGTGCAGACCATGCCGGCGATAGCCATCACAAAAAACATGCCGGTTGTGCCCGAAAGCCCGAAGCGCAACAGCACCACGCTGGAAATAATGATCGTCAGCATGGTCATGCCTGAGACGGGATTCCGCGCCGTTGTGGCAATGGCATTCGCCGCGACCGAGGCGAAGAAGAATGAAAAAATCACTGTGAGGCCCAGACCGAGCGCGACAATAGAAAGGTCCGTGCCCAGTTTGCCGAGGAAAATGGCTATGCCGATGGCGCTGAGGAGAACGCCGATCAGGATCGTGAATGTGGAGACGTCTCTGTCGGTGCGCTCCAGACCGTCGTTGTGCCCCTTGCGAAAGGTGCGCGCTGCGATGGCAAAGGAGCCGGCGACGATTTTGAGAGATTTGATGATGCCGAAGATTCCGGCGGTTGCGATCGTCCCCACTCCGATAAAGCGGACATAGCTGCGGAAAATGTCGCCGGCGGCCATGTCGGAAACCGGAATTGTGCCGGGATAGACCGCGATGTCCGGGAATTGACGCCCGATCATCCAGATCAGGGGCACCAGCACGAAATTGGATAGAACGCCTCCGGCGCAGAGCACCATCGAAGACCGCAAACCCATGACATACCCGAGCCCCAAAATAAAGCTAATGGCGTCAAAACGAAAAACCACCTTTGATTGTTCTGCCAGAGTTTTCACGGCGGGGATGAACTGGAAGTCGATAAATTCGTTCGACACATGGAATGTGTTCGCAAAGAAATCGTAAATTCCCGTTAGGATTTTGGATTCAAGAAGCAGGCGCGCCTGCGATCCCCCCTTCTCTCCTGTCACAAGGACTTCCGTAATGGCTGTCGCTTCGGGATAAGGGAGCTGACCGTGCATCTCGCGGACAAAGTAGCGGCGCAGCGGGATCAGAAACAATACTCCCATGCAGCCGCCGGCGATACAGATGAAAATTGTCTGAACCGGGTGGGGGTCGAGCTGAAGAATGTATAGCGCCGGGAGCGTAAAAATTGCACCCGCCACAACGCTGCCGGATACGCCTCCGATGCCGGTGATGATTACATTTTCCAGTATGCTCGAACGCCGCTTGTGAAGGCGGGCAAGCCCGATTGCAAGTATCGAAATCGGGATGGCGGCTTCCATTACTTGGCCGACTTTAAGACCCGAATAAGCCGATGCGATCGTGAAGATTACACAAAAAAGAATGCCCCAGGCCGTGGAACGCCACGTAATTTCCGGCAGCGATGCGGAAGCGGGGACCAGGGGCGTATAGGTTTGGCCGGGTTCCAGCGGACTATAGGCATTCTCGAGCAGCGGTTTGCTTTCCTCAGCGTTCATCAATCCCCCAAGGACGTTTCCACGCAAAAGACTGTTTGGTCGATCCTGTTCTGAATAGCGAAATCTCAATGCCGCTCATAATACTCTGCAACCAGTCCGGTCCTGAATAAAAACATATGGGTTCCCGGGAGGCTTTTTGAAGGTTCAGGGGAATGCTCCCATTGCGGAAATGCCGAGGCAAAGCTGGTAGATCCCCAGGCAGGCAAGCGCAATACCCGAAAGGCCGATGAGGGCACGCCTTACTTTAGGCCCCAGTCTTCCTGAAGCGGCAAAAAGAAAAATCATGCCGATCATGGCCAGTATGATCGTCACATAAAAACCGGCCACAACCGCAAGGCCGCTCGAAGGAGATCGGCGCCAGCCGTTCAGCACGAGCGGCCCGAGGATAACGCTCCAGCCGATGTAGGGATTCGGGTTCAACCAGTTGATGAGGGCGGCTCTCCAGAGGCTGTTAGGTCCCCCGTCTTCGTTCGGAATAGAATCCGGCGAAAAAACGCGCCAGGATTTGCAAGTCTCAAAAGCAAGGTACAGCAGCAAAAGTCCGCCCAGAAGTCGCAGATACAATACAAGAACGGCCGGGACCTGACTGAGTACGGCAAGAACAAGGAGAGCCACCGGTCCGTCGGTGATTAGCGGACTGAAAGCCGCCGGCAGCGTTCTCTTCCACCCTCTGCTGACTGCGTGCGACAGTAGAAACATTGAAAGCGGACCGGGAGAAACCGCCGCGGCGAAACCATAAGTTGCTCCCGATATCAAATAGGCCAACATGGCGGCCGCCCTCCCCAATAGGTGTTTCCCATAAAATTCGTGGAGCCTTTCAGTCGTTTCAGCACGGGGCTTCCGGTGTCTCCCGCGGAGTAGATATAGCACGGGCTGCGGCTCGCCTGAATAATTTGTTGCCGTTTAATCGGCGCACTGCGGTGTCCGTCCCACTTCGACGCTGATTTTCCCGTCGAAGAATTATAAGATGAAGCGTCATCGCGAGGCCTTTATGAAGAAGCCGTGCATCTATTATTTCTGTCCCGATTATAAAGGCGTGGTCGGCGGCGTTAAAACGATGTACCGTCATGTGGATATCCTCAACAGGAATGGGTTTGATGCGGCCATTCTGCACTCCCGGACCGGGTTCCGGTGCGGATGGTTTGAGAATGCAACAAAAATTGCCTATGTAAGGCGCACGCGATTCGACAAGGAGGATGTGATCGTTTTTCCGGAACCGTTTCTTGCATACTTTACGGATGCGCACAATCCGGCCAACCCGATACTCTTTTTCAACCGGATCTTTTCCAAAAGTCCGCACAAGTACTACCTAAACGAGCTATCCAAAATCCCCGTTCGTAAGGTTATTTTCAACCAGAGCGGCTATCTTACCTTTGAAGGGATTGATTATGCAGGCTTATATGACATTCCCTATCTTCGCAAAGACGTGGTTGCGACCATTTGCGTTTCGGATGACAGCCGCGAATATCTGAAATTTGCCTTCCCGAGCGCGCACATTTACAGAGTCCGACTTTCTGCAAACAAGGCCGACTTTTATTATGGCGCGGATAAAAAGCCTCAGATTGCCTTTATCGCAAACAGAAGCCTGGAAGATGCCAATCAGGTGCTCAATATATTAAAAGTGAGACACTCCCTTGAAGGATTCCGCTTAATCTCAATCAAGGGCATTCCGGAAAAGCAAGTTGCACAAATTCTGCGGGAATCGCTCCTCTTCCTGAGCTTCGGCAGAGCCGAGGGTTTTTCGCTGCCTCCGATGGAGGCTATGCTCTGCGGATGCATCGTTGTCGGCTATAACGGCAGGGCCGGACGCGAGTATTTTGATCCTGCCTTCTGCTACCCGGTGGAGATTGGCGACATAATCGGCTTCGCGCGAAGCGTTGAAGCGGTGCTTTCCGCTTATAGAGAGAACCCCGGAGCGCTAGTCGAAAAGGCGAAAGCCGCATCGGAATACATATCCCGCCGATATAATGCCGAAATAGAGGAAGACGACCTGAAAACCATATGGACCGGGATTCTCGAGTCGAATCCGGTCTGATGCAGAAATCGTTGCATTGTTCCAGGTTTATGGAAATGCATGGATCCATAAAGGCACGAAGTTGAAGCCCGCAATTCACGGACGGTTTGTAAACAGGAGGAAAGACGATGCATGGAATCCAAAGAATCGGTGTTTTGACCGCGGGAGGCGATTGCCCCGGTTTGAATGCCGTAATCCGGGCTGTAACCAAGTCGGCGCTCAGCCAACACAACCTCGAAGTCATGGGCATCGAAGACGGATTTATGGGACTGATAGAAAACCATATCCGGCCGCTGGACAGCGAATCGGTGAGCAATATCCTTACGGTCGGAGGCACTATCCTGGGGACCAATAACAAGACGAACCCTCACAAATACCCGGTGGAGGTGAATGGAAAGCTCGAGTATCGCGATGTCACAAACCGATGTCTCGAGCATATCGCTCTCCATAAGCTGGATGCGCTCGTGGTCATCGGCGGCGACGGATCCATGTCCATTACGTCGGGGTTTCTGCGTATGGGAATCAATTGCATCGGGGTCCCCAAAACAATCGACAACGATTTGTACGGAACGGATGTAACGTTTGGGTTTGCAACCGCGGTCTCGATTGCAACAGACGCTCTGGACCGCGTGCATACGACGGCGGCCAGCCACCATCGCATCATGGTTGTGGAGGTTATGGGGCGCAATGCAGGGTGGATTGCTTTGTACGCCGGCCTTGCCAGCGGAGCCGATGTGATTCTGATTCCGGAGATACCCTACGACATCCATGTTGTCTGCGATTATGTTCGGAATCGATCCAAACGCGGCAAGCGTTTCAGCATAATCTGTGTGTCCGAAGGCGCCCGTCCCGCGGGCGGGGAGCAGGTTATAAGCCGGGTCGATCCGAAAAGCGCCGATCCGATACGGTTGGGCGGCATCGGCCAGAAAGTGGCCGGCGACATCGAGACCATGACCGGGATCGAAACCCGTGCGATTACGCTTGGGCATGTTCAAAGGGGCGGGACCCCCGTTGCAGAGGATCGCATCCTGGCCACGGAGTTCGGCGATAAAGCGATTGAGCTCCTTATGGCCGGGCAGCGCGGCCGACTGGTGGTGATGAAGGGACGGACGGTAACGCACATTCCGCTTGAGGAGGCGGAAGGCAAACAGCGCCTGGTGCCGCTGGACCATAGCCTCATTCGTGCTGCGCGCAATGTCGGCACCTGCTTCGGATGAAACAAAGCAGAGTTTCAGCGGCTCGGAGCCTTCCGGGGGCGCAAGACTTCCGCCCTGTCTTTTGCTGCCTGCGGCACTCGAATTGCGGTCGGTGGAAGGGTCGATTTTCAAAATGAATTTTTTTGAGAACCGATCCATGGAGGGCGATGTTCTGCCGACTGGCGGGCTGCTACGGGCCGTGATTTTATGCCGCTGGAAAACGGCATTTTCGACACCGCGCCTGCGCATGCGATGAACCACGCCGTCCCCGCAGGGGGCAGGCCCGACACTGGTTTCCAACGCGATTTGGAAACTTGTTTCCTGCCGTCGCAAGAATTGGGGACCGCTTTGATTTTATGCGCCGCCGCGCTCTGCCGCCGCGATCAACGCAAGGATATTTTCCGTGGGGACGGCAGGCGGCATCCCGCCTCCGCAGGAGACGATCAGCCGCGAATGATCGTTCAGTGCAGCCAGCATGTCTCTCACGGATCGCGTTACATCCTCAGGAGTGCCTCCGGCCAGGATATCGCGCGGGGGGATATT
>CAZLHW010000052.1:7844-9748 GCA_964559085.1 uncultured Acidobacteriota bacterium
ATATTGCCCAGAAGCGTGATCTTGTTTTCAGTCCATGCCTTCATTTCTCCAAGCGTATGTTGAATGCCGAAATTGAGAATATTGACGCCGATTTCAGGCAGGAACGGTGCACAGGTTTTGCATTGCGCGTCGTTGTGAAAAAATTTCACCGTCACGTTGGCCTGGAACGCACGCTTTAGATAAGGCAGGCCGAAGATTTCAAAATCCGCGCGGTTGATAAATCCGGCAATGTCGTCCAGCAGCAGGATGCCGTCGATGGAAGGGAAGCATTGCATCTGGTAATCGATCCATTCCACCAGAACATCCGTGGTGATCGTCAGCAGTCGGTGCATTGGTTCCGGATCCGTCTTGATTGCCAGCAGAAATTCCGTTGTGCCCATGAGGAAGCTCGCGATATTCAGCGGACCGCGTGCAACGGCAAAGCGGATTTTGTGCCCCTCCTTTTCGATTTCGGGCTGAAGACGCCGCAGCCGCTTGATGACAAAGGGGAGCAATCCGTCTCTTCGGGGATCCGGTTTCTCGAGAAATTCCACATCCGCGGCGGACCGAAGCACTTTTTTGGCGAAAGGAAATTGATTTTCCTCCCACATCGATACGGCGCCAAAAGCGGATGGCTCCGTGCACATCCCGTATTCAGACCAGAAACCCGGCAATAGAAACGTATGGGGAAACGCACGAATTGCCTTAAGATTTGCGTCCAGAAATAAATGATCGTCGGTAAAGTAATCGAGAATGCTGATCCCGGCCCAATTGGGAAGCCAGGGGCTGTCGATTATAAATCCGGTTGGCAGCTTCGGCAGTCTTTCTCCTCGGCTTACGGCACAAAGATCCTTCCACTGTTGGTCGTTCATAACGGGGAATGAGTATAGTTCATGCAATGCGAATAGGACAGCCCAAATGCCATCCTTCCCGGAATCGCTATCGCAGTCGACAATCGTCTTTCCATGAATATCGATTTTTTTGCGACGACTTCCCCCGGCATGACCGAATTAGCATCCACACTTCTTGGAGGTTGCGCTATGGTTTTTGTCTGGGTTGCACACAAATCCGGTTCGGTGCGATACAATGCACCCCGGTCCGTAGGCCGAGGAGGATTCTATGACGCGACGCATCCCGCTTCTCCTGCTGTATTATTTGCTCTGCACCGTATGGGTCCATGCGGCGGATTCCTATGAGGTGTCTTCGCCCGATCGGAGGATCCGGTTTGCAATCCATACAGGATCGGAGCTGGCTTACTCGGTTTCCGTCAGCGGCCGGCAGATTCTGCGCCCATCGCCCATATCACTCACGCTGGCGTCCGGGAGCGTTTTGGGAAAGCCGGCATCCGCAACGGGCCATTCCGCCCGCAACGTCGACCAGATGCTTCGCCCGGTCCTGAAAGTGAAACGGGCTGAAATTAGGGATTCCTATAACGAAATATGCGTGCGCTTTGGGGAAAGCTTTTCAATAATCGCCCGCGCTTATAACGACGGCGTCGCCTATCGCTTCTCAACAGCTTTGCCGGGCGAGATCACCATCAAAGACGAAGAGTCGACCTATCGATTTGTTGAGGACGGGCTTGTGTATTTTCCGGAAGAAGAGAGCCTCATGTCTCATCAGGAACGGCTGTACAAAAAGGTCCGGATCCGCGAACTCCAGGCGCCGCGTTTTTCGTCGCTGCCCGCCCTTGTGAAGCTGGCCGGCGGTCTCAATGTCGTGATCGCGGAATCGGATCTTCTGGATTATGCCGGAATGGATCTTACGGTGGATGCGGAAGCCAACAGTTTGCGTGGCTTGTTCCCGCGATATCCGACCAAAGTGCAAATGAAGGGGGATCGCGATGAAGAAGTGGCGGAGCGCGCCGATTACATCGCGAAGACGAGAGGGACGCGGGAGTTTCCGTGGCGCGTGCTGGCCATTGCCGA
>CAZLHW010000052.1:9758-12086 GCA_964559085.1 uncultured Acidobacteriota bacterium
ATGAAACTCCTCCGTTTGAGAAGGGCACGTTTGAGCTGGCGCGGGCCATTGCCGAGAAAGACGCCGACCTCATCCATACGGACATTATCTACCGGCTGGCTTCCGAAACAAGGCTTCCGGATACTTCCTGGATAAGGCCGGGCAAGGTGGCGTGGGACTGGTGGAATGCCAATAATCTCTTTGGAGTTCCCTTCCGGGCGGGGATCAATACGGATACCTACAGGTATTACATCGATTTTGCCGCCGCTCACGGCATCGAGTACGTCATCCTCGATGAGGGATGGTACAAACTCGGCGATTTGATGTCGGTGGTTCCGGAAATTGATATGGAGGCGCTCACCGTCTACGCCCGCAAAAAGAATGTCGGATTGATTCTATGGGTTGTCTGGAAAACACTCGACAAGAAGATGGAAGCGGCGCTCGCCCGCTTTGCGGCGTGGGGGATCAAGGCGATCAAAGTGGATTTTATGCAGCGCGAAGACCAATGGATGGTCAATTTTTATGAGCGCACTGCCCGGGAGGCCGCCAAACGAAATCTGCTTGTGGACTTTCACGGAGCCTATAAACCGACAGGGCTTTCGCGCACGTATCCGAATGTGCTTACGAGCGAGGGGGTGAAGGGCCTCGAACACAGCAAGTGGAGCGCGGACGCATCTCCCGACAATGCCGTCACGTTCCCCTTTATCCGGATGCTGGCAGGGCCGGCGGATTATACGCCGGGAGCAATGATCAACGCCGCCCGAGATTCCTTTGCTCCGATCTTCAACCGCCCGATGAGCCAGGGTACGCGCTGCCAGCAATTGGCTATGTACGTGATTTTTGAAAGCCCGCTGCAGATGCTGGCCGATTCGCCGTCCAATTACCAGCGCGAATCGGAGAGCCTTGAGTTCCTTTCCGCAGTCCCTACGGTATGGGATGAAACCCGCGTGCTGGATGCCGTCCTGGGTGAATACATCCTGCTGGCGCGCCGACACGGCAGCGAATGGTATGTGGGAGCATTGAATAACTGGACGGCGCGGGATCTGGATTTGGATTTTTCTTTTCTCGGCAGCGGCGCTTATCATGCAGACATCTTCCGCGACGGCCCGAATGCCGACCGTGTCGGGGTGGACTATCGGCGCGAGAAGCGCAGGGTTTCGCCGACAGAACGTATCCGGATCCATCTGGCGCCCGGAGGGGGCTGGGCGGCGAGGCTGGTCCGGCCATGAGAGTCCGTGGCAGTCTATATTTGTATTCAGGAAGGGATAGAGGAACAGGAGGTCTAATATGCTGAGTCGTCGGAGTTTTTTGCAATCCTGTGTTGCAGGGGCCGGAGTGATGAGTGCGGCGGGCGGTGCTATGTTCGAGCTCATTCTTGCTGCGGAACGCGAAGTCGCGGGAGCAAGCCCGGAGCAGGTTGCGGCCAATGAAGACTTTTGGTTTCTCATCCAGCAGGCCTTTACTGAAGACCGCAACATTGTCAATCTGAACAACGGCACAATTCAGAACGGATTACGCATCGTTCAGGACACCGTGCGGCGACACAATGAATTTTCCGCCAATGCCGCTGCGCACTCCATGATGATGCTGGCGAAGGAAATCGAGAGCTGCCGCCGCCGGCTGGCTTCCCATCTGGGCTGCGACTCGGAAGAGCTCGTCATCTGCCGCAGCGGAACCGAAGCGGGCCAGATTCCAATTATGGGGCTTGATCTGCAGCGCGGGGACGAAATCCTTATTACCAACATGGACTACCCGAAGCTGATTTCCTCCTGGAAGCAGCGCGAGAAGCGCGAGGGCATTGTCGTCAAAACGGTATCCCTTCCCGCGCCTCCTGTCTCAATGGATACCTACTACCGGTTGATAGAACAACAGGTGACGCCGAAAACCAAGCTGATTCACGTGTGCCACCTGACACACTGGACCGGCCAGATGGCGCCCGTCCGCCGCATAGCAGATATGGCGCATGCAAAGGGCATCGAAGTGCTGGTCGACGGAGCCCATGGATTTATGCACATACCTTTCAAGCTGAGCGATCTCGGCTGCGATTACTATACGGCAAGCCTTCACAAGTGGTTGATGGCGCCTCCGGGCAATGGCTGCGTGCGCATTCCGAGGGACAGAATTCCCCACGTCTGGCCGCTGACGCCTCCATGGGTGGATGATCCCAAGGATATCCGCCGGTACGAAGATGTGGGCACGCGGACGCACGCAAACCGTGTGGCCATAGCGGAGGCGATTACGTTCAACGAGGGCATCGGCATTGAGAGGAAATCGGCGCGAATCCGGTATCTCAAGGAGCGCTGGGCCAACCGCCTCAAAGGGCTCCCCAAGGTGCGGTTTTATTCGAGC
>CAZLHW010000052.1:12096-13279 GCA_964559085.1 uncultured Acidobacteriota bacterium
GCAGAGTCCTGCGGCATCGCCACGTTTGGAGTCGAGGGGATGGACATGACGAAGCTGTCGGAACACCTGCTCGATAAATGGGGCATCGTCGCAACGCCCATAAAACATCCGGAAGGCTTGATTGACGGCATTCGGGTTGTTGTTAATATCTCGCTTTCCGCGAAGGAGATAGATTATTTCGCCGATGTTATGGAGGGCATCATCCGCAAAGGATTGCCTGTATAGGAATCATGGGCCGGCGGTAATCCCAGGGCCTGCCGCTAACGGCCGCTTTTATAATATTGATAGCGGGCCATGCGGGCTTCGATGATGGCAGCGCGCCTTTGGATCCGCTTGCCCGGGTTTACAGGGCTGTAGCGGCGAGGGTTAATGATAACGGCCGCCAGTGCGGCGGCTTCCGAATCTGAAAGCGCCGCGCTGGACTTGCCGTAATAGTGTCGCGCGGCGGCCTCGGCGCCGTAGATGCCGTCTCCCCATTCGATTACATTGAGATAGATTTCGAAAATGCGGCGTTTGGTCAGATGCCGCTCCAGCGAATACGTCAGCAGGAGTTCCTTTAACTTTCGAAACGGGTTTTTGGAAGGGGAAAGATAAAGGTTCTTCGCCAGCTGCTGCGTGATGGTGCTGGCGCCGCGGGCGAACTCCATCTTTTCGGCATTGATTTTTATGGCCTCGCGGATTTCTTTATAATCCAGCCCCTCGTGCTGAAAGAAAGCGGCGTCTTCGGCAATCAGGACCGCATTTTTGAGGTTCGGCGCGATAGACTGAATGGGCATCCAGATCTGGCGGCGGCGCGCCTTCTTTTTTTGGGCGCGCGCTTCGCGATCGCGCATCTCCATCCATGCGGTGGATTTTGGATTGGTGTGTGCAAGCGCGGCAACGTCCGGATAGGTGATCCATTCATAAAATAGGAAGCCTCCGAGCAGCACGCCGCATAAACACAGGAGCCTGCGTTTGCGGCTCCATGTCCGCCAATGTGTGCCAAGCATATTAAAACCTGCCCCGTCTGCAGACCGCCGATTGTTATTTTACTGCCCCAGTATTAAGGGCAGCCCATTCTTGCTGTTCCCGATGACGACGATTTTTGTATTGGGGCTTTTAGATAAATTTTCCGTTGCCTCGATCCCCTTCCATTCCAGGAGTTGCGGGCTGATGCCTTGCGCCACAATCTGCTGGAAATCGC
>CAZLHW010000053.1:0-8686 GCA_964559085.1 uncultured Acidobacteriota bacterium
GGTCGGGGGATAGGATGACTGTGGGCCTTGTTCGGCTTTTTTTTGTTGAAACATTGAAGCGTAATGTCCGTTGGAAGATAATCCAATTGATTGGCGGTGAACCGACTCTGCATCCGGATTTTGAAGAAATTCTTCAAATGATGCTGGAATTTCGCGGACGTTCTTCTCCCGAAACGGAGATTATGGTCACGAGCAACGGATTTGGAGATCCGGTTAACCGGGTCCTTGCCCGCATACCTCCGAATGTAACGGTGCACAACACTCGGAAAACCAGCCGGATCCAGTCTGATTTCATCCCGTTCAATCTGGCGCCCCGCGACTCTGTCGAATACGTTCATGCCGATTTCCGAAATGCCTGCTGCGTGACGCGGGATGCCGGTATCGGCCTTACTCCCTATGGATATTATCCATGCGTCGGGTCGGGGGCTATTGACAGGATATTCGGGTTCGACTGCGGAAGGAAAACACTTCCGGATCCGGAAGACGGTATGGAATCGGAGCTCATCCGTTTTTGTTCGCTGTGCGGTTTTTTTCGATTGAATTATACTTCGGAGGTTTGCGGCGGATCTCTGATTTCTGAAACCTGGCGGCGGGCATACGAATCCTGGCACAAACAGAGACCTGCCCTGACGCCTTATCCGGAACTATGAGCGTTTCTCCTTTCGTTAGCGTAATCATTTGCAGCTATAACCGCGAGCAGACACTGGGTCCGGCGATGGAGTCCGCTCTGGCGCAGAGTATTGAAACCCCGCGTTCTTTCGAACTGGTGGTTGTGGATGACGGGTCCACAGACGGGACGGAATCGGTCGTCCGAAGGATTGGAAGTCTGTCCCGCGCTCCTGTTCGGTATGTCCGGGAATCGGGGAACGGGATTCCCTCCGCGCGCAACCGCGGTGTGCGGGAGGCAATAGGTGAATGGATTTCGTTTTTTGACGACGATCAGATCGATGAGAGCGGTTGGTTGGAAGCATTGATCCGCACCGCCAGGGACACCGGCGGGCAGATTGTCGGAGGCGTCCGGCGCCTGCAGTTTGTCGACGGACACCCGCCCCCGCTCGGGCCTCTTGCCCGGGAGATCCTTGGCGAAAAGTATTACGGTCCGCGGCCGCGCATGGTAGACCGGTTTGCTCTCGCTTGCACTGGAAATGTGTTGATACATCGGCGGCTGTTCGATCGAATCGGCCTTTTCGATTCTGCGATGAAACGCGGTATGAGCGATATCGACTGGATGCGAAGGGCCTTCGATGCAGGGATTCCGTCCTGGTATACCCCGCATGCCGTGGTCCGGCATCTCGTCCCGGCACACCGCCTGAACGAGGACTATATAAGGTGGACCTGCCTCCGTGTCGGAACCAATCTTGTTCACATCAATTACAAATCCTGGGGCCCGGCCAAAATGCTGGTTCCCTGTTTGCTGCGGGCCTTACACGCCATAACCGTCAACCCCCTGGCAAGTCTGGCGGCACGTGTGACCGCGAACCGGGGGGCAAGGTTGGACCGCAAATGTTACCGTTGGATCGCGGTGGGTTCCATGCGGATGGCGGCGCACCTGCTGTTTCCGGGACCGGCCGCACAGGATGATTTCTTCAATTCCCTTGCGTTCCGCGTTCCGCGCGGATCTGATATGCGGAAGGGGTGAATCCTGCCATGCAACCGCCACGGAGCGAGCTTCATCCGGAAATTTCGGTGGTGCTGTCGACGCGGGATAGAGTCCGCCAGGCCGTCCCGTGTATTGCAAGCATATTGGAGAACCGCGTCCCCCCGTTTTTCGAGCTGCTGGTGATAGACCAGGGATCGGACCATTCTCTGATGCCCGCTCTCGGCCCATTGGCCGATGACCCTCGGCTGCGCTATCTGGCCACCCCAATCCGGGGGCTTGCCTCCGGCCGCAATCTGGGCGTGCGGCAGGCCCGCGCGGATCTGATTGCATGCACGGACGACGATTGTCGTGTCCCGCCCGAATGGCTGCGGCAGATGAAAATCGCGCTGATAGCGGATGAACGCATCGCGGCCGTTTACGGCAACGTGCGCCCCCCGGCAAGCAATCTTCCCGACGGCTTTATTGCAGGCTGCATGCGGACGGTTCCCTTTGTCGCCAAGAGCGTGCGCGAGCAGCACCGCGTCGACGGCATGGCCGGCAGCATGGGTTTGAGACGGTCCCTCTGGGAGCGCGTGGGAGGATTTGATGAAATGCTGGGGGCGGGTGCCCGGTTCCGTTCTGCGGAGGATCTTGATTTCAGCATCCGCGCTTTGAGCCGCGGATGGTTTGTCTGCGCGACGCCGTCACCCGAAGTCTTCCATGACGGCTTCAGGTCGTGGGTGGAGGGAGAGAAGCTTATCGAGGGATACCTGTATGGGATCGGGGCCATGATCGGCAAGCACCTCAAATGCGCGAACTGGGGCGTCCTTCATTACCTGACACACCTGGCGATGCGCTGGCTGCATGCCGGCCCCGTCGTGGAATTCGGCCATCGGCCGCCCCGCTGGCCAAGGCTGAAGGCATTTCTGCGCGGCGGCGCGGCGGCGATGTCGACGCCCGTGGGGCGCGAACAGATCCTTTTTAAAAAAGGAAATTATTGAGTCGAAACAGGGAATAGGAGCCTCTCCATGTATCCGTTCTGGCGTCTGAACAGAATGCTCTACATGCCTGCGTGCCGTTTACACGCGCGACATGCCGTCACGGACGAAGGCGCCGGACAAAGCATGGTTTTTCTTTGCAGTGTCGAATTCCTGTTGGTTCATCGATATTGGCCGGACCAGGTCAAGCCTCGAACTTTTTCGGAAAAGATCTGGAATCGAATGCTTTTCCAACGCGATCCCCGTTTTGTCGTTCTCTCCGATAAGCTCAGGGCGAGATCCTTTGTGGCGGAGAGAGCGGGCGAGGAGCTGCTGGTTCCCCTCCACTGGAGCGGGAAGGAGCCGGATGAAATACCGTGGGACGTACTTCCTTCGAAATTCGTGATCAAAGCCACCCACGGTTGCGGCTATAACCTGTTCGTAACGGACAAAATCCATACCGATCCGAAAATCGTCCGCAGCCGGATGGCGAAATGGCTCGGCGTCAATTACGGAAGGTCCTTTGGTTTGGGCACGGAATGGAGCTACCGGCATGTCCCGCCATACATAATCGTTGAAAAATATTTGCAGGAGGATGGACACAACATACCTGATTACAAATTCTGGTGCTTTGCCGGGCGCGTGGAGTGCGTCACGGTTCACTCCGACCGGCACTCAAGGCATTCTGTTCAGACCTTCGATCGAAGCTTCAGGCCGTATAAATTCGCTTTTTATCTGGATGCCTTCAACCGGACCGCATTGCCGCCGCCCAATTTTGCGGATATGGTTCGCGCGGCCGAGTCGCTTGCCGCGGGCTTTGATTTCATACGCATTGATATGTACAACGTAAGCGGTCGAATTTATGCGGGAGAATTCACAGTATACCCGGGCGGAGGTTTCATCCGGTTTCTGCCGTACGAACTGGACTTGCATCTCGGAACAATATGGCAGCTGGATAAAGCAGCGCAGCCGGCTGCGCTGAAGCGAAACGAGAGGCCGTGTCAATGAAATCGACGAATTGCAAAACCCGGATGCAGCTTTTCGAGGACCGCGAGGAGCCCCGGCAGCTTTAAATGGATTGCGGACGGCATCCGGACGCAAAGGACTTTGGCCCCTTGTCTCAGCTCTTCTCCGAAAAGAGAGGCGAGTGGATTGGCGGCATGGGGCAGGGTAGTTCAAATTTCCAGACTGTTAAAGGTATTTGCTCTTGTTTGCGCGGTTCATGCTTTGCCGGGCCGAGGATAATCCAGGATTGAAATTCGCGTTTGCATCTCAGACAGTTGCATTTTGCAGGAAAGTGTTCCTGTTCCTAACCTTCATTATTCGACAAAAATTATTCGGTCGGAGAAATGGAAAAGGCTTCCTCCATCCATCGCGCCCGGAAAGGATAGCTGCCATCCGTTGCCTGCAGGTAATTTATTCGCCAGGCAACTTGCGATAACGGGGCCGGCGTCGAAAGCCTGTCCTGCAGGCTGCGCGCAAGCAATTTAAATCGAGACATTCGCAATGCGGCCTTCAGCTCCGCCCACACGTCTTTGATACCGCCCGCAGCGCGCTGGATTTCCTTAATGAAGAGCGGTGTCGTATGTTTTCTGCAGGTGGGGAAAATCCTGGAATCGCTGAATAACAGTCCGGGCGAATTTGAAATCTCCTTTGCAATTGCGCGCATTGGCCGCGTATAACCTGAATTAGGCACGGAAACGACGGGAATCCATCCAAGCATTAGGATTGTAGTTTTTCCCGGCCCCCATCTGTCGGCCATGCCGGGTATTTACCGCGGCGTCGGTATCGATCGTAACCGATCTCAGCATCTGTGTACTGGGCTTCGGCTAAAGTCTTCCCATGCCGATGTCTTCCATGTCGATAACACGTGCCCGACAGATCAGCTCGGCAAATGAGCCTCAGATCCACTGATTTATAAGCAGGAATACAGGCGTTTGTATTTCGGAAAAATCTCCTGGTATTTTCCATGGTTATCCACATCAGGGGGAATCGTTTTGCGGATCCCGGTCATTGCATCGGCCGCCTGTTGAAACGAGGGATACCAGCCTGCTCCTACGGCGGCGGCAATGGCCGCACCCAACGCGGATGCTTCCGGATTCTTGGGAATGCATATAATTTTCCCGGTTATATCCGCAAAAAGATGACGCCACAAATCGCTGGCGGCGCCTCCGCCAATCGCTATCAGGTTGTGGACTTTTCTGCCGATAGCTTTTTCAGCCGTAAGAATCGCAAACAGCTGTTCGAACGCGATTCCTTCGAGTATGGATCGGTACATATGTCCGCGATGATGGGATGCCGATAAACCTGCAAACGCTCCGCGGGCATTCATATCCCAGTATGGATTCATGGCTCCGCACAAATAGGGGAGGAACAACAGCCCATCGCTTCCTGCCGCGACCATGCGTGCTTCCCGTTCCAGTTGTCCATAAATGCCGGGTTGCCCTTTCGGATCGATTTTCAAGATACTTTTGATGAACCAGTCTACGGCAAAGGCGCCCGCTCTCAGGCTGCATTCGAAATAGTATCCACTTTCCGCACAACTGCTCATTGTGCGGAAGGCGGTGCTCGTTTTGTACTGCTGCCCGTAAATGCCGGCAACAACCGCCGTGCCCAGATTAAGATAGGCGCTCTCTGTGGATAGCGCATTGACACCCAAGCCGGCCGCTTGTCCATCGCCGCCGCCCGCGATGATTGGAGTGCCGGGGGGCAATCCTGTGAGCTTCGCCGCCTGCTTTGTGGTTTTTCCCAAGTGCGAACCGGGGCCATAGACTGCAGGCACCCGGTTGTCCCCTAATTCCAGCGCGTGCTGAATGCAGGGCGCCCACATCCTGCGCCGGATGTCGAACAAGCCAAGGGGATCTGCGCTGGCCCAACTGGTACGGAAATGCCCGGTCAATTTCCATGTGAGGTAGGTGTGGACATCGCAAATCCTGTAAATCCTCTTATAAAGGTCGGGTTCCTGTGTTTTCATCCAGGCAAGTCGATACACTACCGGCGCGTAGTCGATCGGTTTGCCGGTTATCCGATGAATTCTTGCTTTTCCAATGATCCTTGAGAAGGACTCCACTTCGGGTTTGCACCGTTCGTCCAGCCACACGATGGCAGGCCGGACAGAGCGCCCGTATTCATCGAGTGGAACAAACGTTTCTCTCTGATTGGAAATGGCGAGTGCGGCAATGCTTTCAGGATTGATTCGGCTCGTCAGGATTCGGAGCGCCTTTTGAGCCGAGAGCCACCAGTCCTCCGCTTTCTGTTCGTAATAACCCGGTTCCGGAGAAAAAAGAGGATTTGCCGCGGAAGCCGCTGCGGCCGCCCTCCCTTTTTTATCGAAAGCGATGGCCTTTGTCGCCGTGGTGCTGCAATCCAAACCCACGACCAGATTTTTCACCGCCGCTTGATCGGCGGATTTCATAATGTCAGCCATTGCTGAACCTATTTCAAGGCCCTGGCCAGTTTCACGACAAAGCATTTTACGGGAGCATCATCCTTATCCAGGAACCGCGCGCAAAAGTCTGTGGCCCCGCCGCCGTTGATCACGGCGCAGCGCACTACATTAGGTCCCCTTTTAAGCGTGAGACGCTTTGATACGCCATCATCAATAACGCTTTGGCGATCCCCGTAGATGCCGATGACTTCTTTCCCATTGACCCACCAGACGGAGGCTGCGTTGGAGCCGATCGCCAGGCGCACATCTTTAATTTCGTCCGGGCAGTCCACCACGGTGACAGCCCAGAACAGCACGTTGGAAGTGGGTTTCCCCAGCGCATAGGCGAAGTGGGACAGGTTGACATTGTAGCGCCGCGAGTCGACGGCAGGCCATGTGACGGCGGATCCTTCGACGCGCACTGTGTCGCCATCGCGAGGGATTATTGAAAACTGGTTGGGAAAGTACTCCTTCCGGACGGCAGCCTGAACCTCGCGGTCGGTGAGCCCATTCGCTCCAATCGGTTCGAGAACCAGCCACCGTCGAATGAATCCCTCATCATCCGGGGATTTGGTCGGAGTCGACGGGCTGGTAAGCGTGGGCGCTTGTTTGCGGGCTGAAGGGACGGATCTGTTTCCGGACTGCCCGGAAGTCTCTGCAATATTGATTGCGGATGCAATCAACAGGATCAAGAGCGCAATGAGAAGGGAAGATGCTTTCATACCAGCTCCTCGAAAAATTCCACACGAATGCAGAAATATTCTGCCTGAACCGGCCAAAGCCCGATGGAGCACTCACCGGCCTCCGGCGCTCAGATTCACGCGGAATCCTTTCACCGGCGCATCCTCCGCATCGAGAAACCGCGCGCAGAAAGCACTGACACCGGGGGCATTGATAACCGCGCAGCGCACAATGTTCGGCCCCTTCTTGAGAGAAAGGCGCTTGGACACTCCGTCATCGATGACCATGTGGCGATCCCCGTAAATACCGATGACCTCTTTGCCGTTGAGCCACCAGATCGAAGCTGCGTTGGAGCCTACGGCCAGGCGCACGCTTCGCATTTCCTCTGGGCAGTAAATCACGGTAACGGCCCAAAACAGGATATTAAATGTCGACTTGTTCCTCGCATAAGCGAAGTGGTAGAGGTTGACATCATAAGTGCTCGTGTCAACTGCATGCCACGTGAGTTCGTTGCCGTTAACCGTGACTTTGTCGCCGTCGCGAGGAATTATGGTGTACTGGTTGGGGAAGTAGTCGGCCTTGATGGTCGCTTGGACAAAGCTGTCGGTAAGCTGGGCATTAGACCGGATCGGAATCGGGATGGGCTCAAGAACGAGCCACCGTTGAATGAAACCATCGGCATCGGGACCCTTTTCGAGAGAAACCGGCCGCGTGAGATTGGGTGCCGGCCCACGATTCGGTTTGACGGGAACCGCCCCGGAGGATTGCTGCTGGGCAGGCATTGCCAGGATGACCATACCCGCGGCACAGCCGAGGGCAGGTAGCAGTAATCGTCGGATCGCCATCATGAAACGCACCTCGCGAAATGTCGGAATCCTGAATGCGGATATTCCGAGTCCGGATTCGATATTACGGTGTTCTCAAATTCCAGCGTTGCTTGTCGCTCTTGGGATCGAACCGAGCCAGCGTGGCAAAGCTGCTGCCGACGGCGGAAATCGCCAGCGATTCTTTGGAATTGGGAACGGCTTTGGGCATGAGACGATAGGTGCCATCGCCGAGCTGATCGATGCGCCATAATTGCTCCGGCGTTCCGGTGAATGCGGGTACCGTTATCAATTCGGCTTCGTCGGTTGCCGCGAGAGCCCGATCGGTGCCGGCAATCGTGATCTTGAAATAGGGTGAACCCGGATAGCCGCCTGCGTTGGGTACGGGTGTAATTGTCCACTTCTGCTGCGCCTGGATCATGTAGTTGGACAGCCGGACGTCGATATTGCCGGCAGGCCAATCCTGGGAGACCTGGGAGGCCTCCTGAGAAGGAATTACTCCGCCGGTACCGCTGAACATACCCCCCGGTCCGCCGGACGGTCTTCCTCGGACTCCGCCAACCGGTGTTCCTTGAACCGCCAGTTCCAGCGCGGTTCCGGTCCGTACCGATTCAATTTCATAGGTGCCTTCCCGGACGTTGTCTCCGGCCACCGGCCAGCCGTCTTTCCATAGCAGGGGCCGAATATCCAATACGCTGGCGCCGCCCCGATCCAGATCTGCTTCATAGTGGCACGAAAACTTCTGCACGCCGTCGCCAAGGTCCAGCAGGCCAAAGTGTCCCGGGCCGACCACTCGCCCGCCGGAGCCGACAAACAGTTTGCCTCCGCCTTTGATCATATCGATTCCCATGTGATCCAGAAATGGGCCGGTTACCTTCCGGGAGCGTCCAACGCGGATGTTATAGCCGGAGTCGGTGCCGCGGCAACAGCTGCCGTGCGTAGCCAGGAGGTAATACCAGCCCTCGCGATAGATTATGGCTGCGGCCTCGCAGTTGATGGCGATGTTTTGGGGCTTATCGATAGGAACCACGCGCTTGCCTGTTTTGGGATCGAGTTGCACGAGGCGTATATAGCCAAAGTACGATCCGTAGGCCAGCCATAGTTTCCCTGTGACCGGGTCCAGGAACACGGCCGGGTCGATTGCATTGCAGTCCTCAACCCCATCCGATGAAGCAACGATACCACCTTCTTCCCATTT
>CAZLHW010000053.1:8696-9186 GCA_964559085.1 uncultured Acidobacteriota bacterium
GGTTGGGATCGCGCGTCCGATTCCATATCATGTGCACATCTGCCTTGGGCTGCTTTGTGGACGTCGCATAATAGAGATAGTATCGATCCCCGATATGAATCACATCGGGCGCGACCCCGCCGCCTGGACGCGAGGCGCCGCGACGCCAAAGCCAGCCGTCGTCGGAAATCAGGCCCCCGCCACCAGTGCCGAAAGTATAGTATTTGCCCTCGCATTGGATGATGGTGGACGGATCATGGATGCCAATTTGTCCGTCTAAACCAAACGCGGCCGAAACCAGCAAAATAACAATTGCGGCTGAATATCGGAATCTCATGGAGCCTCCGAAATCGAAAGAGAAGCAGAAAAGAGAAGGCTCGGTTTTCTGCCCAAGTCTTCTCTGCCTGTTCCAGGAGCGTGTCCGAGAATTGGGATGTGCCGCGTTCCGAGCGCCGCCAACGAAGCAGATGCCCACGCGCCGCCATTACCCCTTGCGCGCGACATTTCCTGA
>CAZLHW010000053.1:9196-13210 GCA_964559085.1 uncultured Acidobacteriota bacterium
ACGCTCCTGGAATCACTGGGCGTTTTCTTTGTCTGAGATTAGCAGGTTCCGCCGGCTAACAAGGTCGCCGGCAGAAAAAAGCCCCATGATTTTATCATGAGCTGCAATTTCCCTTAAAACTGTGAGCCTTTCTCAAGAAACTGGGCTTTATTCTTTCGGTGGTCCGGCAAGACCATGAAGCAACAACTTTAACACAATACATGTCACAGATGTGTGACATATTTCTTGACAATGTGATGACAGCTTCTAAAGATATGGAGACCGGCACTGCGATCAATGGCTATCCTGGAAAAGAGGTAAAATGACGGCAATCGGCAAAACATCGTGCATCACTGTTGCGGTATCCTTCATTCTGTTCGCGTCGGTTCCTGTCCTGGCCGACGAGGCGGAGTCCCGCAAGGCCTGTGAATCCCTGGCTGCGCTTTCCACTCAGGATTTTAAAGTTGAGAAGTCGGAGTGGGTTGTGGCTTCGCGTGTGCCCGCCGGGCCGGGCGGCGCTTCCATGGAAGCTCCTTCTCACTGCCTGTTTCGTGTTTTGTTGGATTCCCGACCCTCCGGGATAGAGGGGGTGAGCTATGGCACCGGCATTGAGTTGCGGCTTCCGCTTGCCTGGAACGGGCGCTTGCTGTTTCAAGGGGGAGGCGGATTGAATGGATCGCTGAATCCGGCCTACGGTACTATCTCCGGGTTTCCGTCTGCGCTGGCACGCGGTTTCGCGGTTGTTTCCACCGACGGCGGCCATCGAGGCCGCAGCAATGTGGATTCCAGCTTTGCCGTAGACCAGCAGGCAAAACTTGATTTTGCCTATCAGGCGGTGCAGCGCACAACGCGCGAAGCCAAGTCGCTCATCCAGCGCTACTACGGGCGCAAACCCGACTATAGCTATTATATGGGCTGTTCGACCGGCGGGCGTGAAGCCATGATGGCCGCGCAACGCCTGCCGCTGGAGTTCGATGGCGTGGTTTCCGGCAATGCTTCCTTCAACCTCACCCGAGTTGCCGTGAATCAGATCTGGAGCCTGCAAACGGTGACGCGGATCGCGCCAAAGGACGCGAATGGAAAGCCGAAGTTATTCGAGGCTTTCACGGATGCGCAGCTGAAGGCGGTGGCGGACGGCGTGCTCAACCAGTGCGACGAACTCGACGGGCTTAAGGACGGCATGATCAACGACTTTAAAAACTGCTCTTTTGATCCTGCTTCACTGAAGTGCGGATCCGATGCAGGCAACAGAGCGCCCGCGTGCCTATCAGAGCAGCAGATCGAGGGATTGAAGGACATAGTAGGAGGCGCGCGCAATCCGCGCGGCGAGTCGCTGTACGGCGCGACGCCGTATGACACCGGAATTGCCCAACCTGCCTGGCGGCAAATGCATCTCGGCACCGCGACCAGCGCACCTGCCAATGCATCTCTTGGCCGAGACACGCTGCGCCTTTTTTCTATGACGCCGTCCAACCCCGATTTCGATCCGCTGCGTTTCGACTTCGATCGCGATATGGATCTGCTTGCTGAAACCGCCGCCATCAATGATGCCGTGGCGACGCTGCACACTACTTTTGCGGGACGCGGCGGGAAAATGATTCTCTATCACGGACTGTCTGATCAGGCCATGTGGACGGGAGCTTTGACTCAGTGGTACGAACGCCTGACGCCTCGTGACAGCCAGGGGCCGCAATCCTGGGCCCGTTTGTTTCTCGTGCCCGGCATGACGCATTGCGGCGGCGGGCAATCAACCGACCAGTTCGATATGCTTACGGCAATTCAGCAATGGGTGGAGCAGGGTCAGGCGCCGGACCGGGTGATTGCTTCAGGCAGGGCCTTTCCCGGCAAAACGCGTCCGCTGTGCCCCTATCCCAAGGTGGCACGTTATGACGGAGGCAATCCGGACGACCAGAAAAGCTTTTCCTGCCGCTGAAGCTTAAGGCAAAGGGTGCGAAAAGGGTCGCGGCATTCGGCCAAAAGCGCTGCAAGTGCGGGTCCGCACCTTCAGTGCGGACTTTTTTTAGCTTGACACACATGCCTGTAAGGGCGATTCAGCCTGCGTCGCGCTTGCAGGGCTTGCTATTTGTCTGTTGCTGGCCACTGGCCGCTAGTAAGAAAAGGAAGGAAGAGCCATGAAATTTATCAAAATATTCGGCATGCTGGTTTGCGCGCTGTGCCTGGGAAAAGCCTTGATATCCGCGAGTTCCGCGCAACCGCCGACAAAGAGCCCGGAGTCGAATCCTGTTGTCACAATCGCCACGGGGCAGCTGCGCGGCAGTGTGACGGCGGAGGGAGTGGCGGTTTTCAAGAACATCCCGTTTGCGCAACCGCCGGTGGGCGATCTGCGCTGGAAAGAACCGAGTCCGGCCAAAGCCTGGACCGGTGTCCGCGATGCGACGGCTTTTGGGCCGATGTGCCATCAAAACGATAACAAACACCTGCCTCACAGCGAAGACTGCCTGCAGCTGAATGTGTGGACGCCGCAATGGCCGATGAAAGCCTCTGTGCCCGTTATGGTCTGGTTTCACGGCGGAGGCAATTTTGCCGGGTCGGGAGTGGAACCTCTTTTCAACGGCGAAGTCCTGGCCCGCCATGGAGTGGTTCTGGTCACGACCAATTACCGGCTGGGCATCTTCGGCTTCTTTGCGCACCCCGAACTTACGAAAGAGTCGGCACACCACGCTTCCGGAAATTATGGACTGATGGATCAGATTCAAGCCCTGCGTTGGGTGCAGCAGAACATCGCCAAGTTTGGGGGGAATCCTGCCAATGTAACCATCTTTGGTGAATCGGCCGGCGCCGCCGATGTGAATGCGCTGATCGCTTCGCCTTTGACCAAGGGATTGTTCGTGCGCGCCATCGCACAAAGCGGTCCCATCAGCAATCAAACGCTGCTGGCGGATGCGGAGAAGAGAAATGCGGAGTGGGCGGCCAAGTTGGGCATCGCCGGCGGCCCGACGCCGGCAAATCTGCGCGCTATCTCCGACACGGAATTGATGGGAAAGCTTGGAGGCGGCGGGATGCCGGGCCCGGGAATGAGCGGCGGCGGTCCCGTGTTGAGTATTGTCGTAGACGGGTGGGTGGTTCCGGAGCAGCGCGCGTAGAGTTTCTGGGCCGGACGCCAGCAAAAAGTGGGTTTGATGATCGGCAATAACTCCCAGGAATTTGCAGGCGGAATGATGGGCATGATGGGAAGAGGCGGGGCGAAGCCTACTCCCGATATCCGCCAGATGATTGTGCAACGGTATGGACCTCTTGCCGATCGCGCCCTGGCGGCATATGGATTGCACGGACAAAACGATCCTCCGCCCGATCCGGAAAATGGAACTGTGATGACACAGTGGTCTACCGATAACGCGTTCCGCTGCGGCACGATTCAGGAACTGATCTGGCACACGGCCGCGGGGAATCCGGCATACCAATATCAGTTCTCGCGTACGGTGCACGGGCAGGAGGCCCAGGGCGCGCCGCACGCTTCCGAAATTCCCTTTATTTTCGGCACGCTATCCGTGTGGCTGCAGATGCGGAAGTACAACGAGTCGGATCAGCAATACGCGCTGCAAATGCAGGAATACTGGACCAACTTTGCCAAGACCGGCGATCCCAACGGCGGAAAGCTGGTGAAGTGGCCGAAGTTCGATGCAGTCCGGCGTGCCTATATCGATTTCACCGACGCCGGCCCGGTTGTGAAGGAAGGCTTGCGGCGGGAAGTTTGTGATTTGTTTATGGAGAACGAAAAGCGCCAGGCGAATTAACCGCTCTTTTAATAGAGGAAGGTCCCGACGCTGAAAGAAGCCGTCGGGGTCTCCGGATTCAGTGCCGTCCGGTCAAGATCGGCCGGCCATTGGTTGGCTGCATAATAGACCTATTTCTTCATCCACAGCCGCAATCCGATAAGTGATGTCGGGATGTGCCATTACGCGCCGGGCATCGGCTATTCCATTCCCGACGACGGCACAAAAGTCTTCATGAACACGGAGTCTCTGAGCCCGAAGGGTTGACCCAAATGAGTGCGGCTATCAGGACGATGTCCAC
>CAZLHW010000054.1:0-4983 GCA_964559085.1 uncultured Acidobacteriota bacterium
CCGGGGAGTTGAAGCGGAAAATGACAGATTGGGCTGACGGAATCGAGACACGCAATTACGGCATCCGGAATGAGATCAACGCGCATATGCTTTCGGACCTTATGTGCATCCTCTTCTCTCTTGCGCTGGTAGCCGGCGCCTTGCTGTTCTATTCATGGGTGCGCAATCAGATTGTCCATACGGGATACGAGAGCCAGAGTCTTTTTGCCGCTGAAGAATCGCTATTGCGCGTTCAGGAAAGACTGGCGCTGGAGGAAGAAACTCTCCGCCACCCGGAACGCATCGACGCCATTGCGCGCAACGATCTGGGGATGGCGCCGCTGCATCCCAGCCAGATTATTTTGCCCCGGCCGGGTGATGCGGTGTACGGCGCCTCCGGCGAGATGGCTATGATGGATTCCAGGGCCGGAGGCCTCAAGAGGATTGGCGCGATAAAACGTCCGGGCAGCTATTCCAACTGATGCTTTCTCTGGAACTGACCGTTGGAGATTCGGGGATTTGCGGTTGACGTGCCCGCCTGGTTCCATCGTCGATTGCAGATCGTCCATTGTCGACCTTATGTCTGGACCCAAAGCCGTTAGCATCGCCGTTTTACTTTTGGTGATCACGCTGTGGTGTTTTCTTATCCTGATCCGCCTGATACAGCTGCAGATTTTTGAACATGACTCCTTTGTCCAGCTGGCAGCCCAGAGGCAGCAGGTCACTCGCTCCATCCACGCCCCGCGCGGCATCATCTACGACAGTCACATGGCCGAATTGGCAACCAGCGTGACGGTGAGCACGGTAGTGGCGGAGCCCCGCAGGATTCAAAATATTCCCGATGCGGCCCGAAAGCTGGCAGCCGTCCTCGATCTGGATCCGCGGGAGCTGGCGGAGCGCATGATGGATCCGGCCCGGCAGAGTTTCATGGTAATCAAGCGGAGAATTGATCCTGAGGCGGAAAAGCGTATTGAGATGCTTGGGCTTTCCGGGGTCTATTTTGTGGATGAAAGCATGCGGGTTTATCCGAACCGTGAGCTGGCCTGCCAGACTCTCGGTTTTGTGAACATGAACGGCGATGGCGGAGCGGGTCTTGAGCTGCAATACGATAAGGAGCTCAAGGGGAAAGAGGGCCTTTATTCCTTCGACATTGACGCGCGGCGCAAATCTTTCCGCGTCCGGGTGGATAAACCGCCGGCACAGGGTCGCTCGCTGGTACTCAGCATAGACAAATCCATTCAGTACATTGCCGACCGGGAGCTGAAGTTGGGCGTGGAGAAAGCCCAGGCAAAGGCCGGCACTGCGATCGTAATGGAATCCGAAACCGGACGGATTCTCGCACTCTCGAACTATCCGCAGTTCAACTGCAACACCTATAACAAATATGAGCCGGACTACTGGCGTAATCGGGCGGTGTCGGATGTTTTTGAGCCCGGATCCACCTTCAAAGTCGTAGTCGCAGCAGCGGCGCTTGAGGCAGGTCTGACCCGACCGGACGAGCTGATCGATTGCCAGCAGGGAGCCATCACCATCGGTCGTCACGTCTTCCACGATCATAAGGGCTACGGCCTTTTGACTTTCAGCCAGGTTCTCGAATATTCCTCCAATGTGGGCGCGGCCAAGCTCGGCATGCGGCTTGGCCAGCAGGGCCTTTATCAGGCGCTTCGGAATTTCGGCTTCGGTTCGAGATCCGGTATTGACCTCCCCGGAGAAATCATCGGGCTCGTCCGCGATTGGCGCAAATGGTCCGGCCTTTCGATCGGCGCCATCTCTTTCGGCCAGGAGGTGGGCGTTACCTCGCTCCAGATATTGAATGCAATCAATGCCATTGCCAATGGCGGCTATCTGGTGCGCCCATCCATCGTGGATCGCATCATCGATGAAAACGGAGATCTCGTTTTTGCGCGCACGCCGGAACGGAAACGCTTGATAAGCCCGCGCACTGCGGAGGCGGTTGCCGGCGCGTTCGAGGGCGTGGTGCTGCGCGGGACCGGGAAGCGCGCGGCCCTGGAGGGGTACAGAGCTGCAGGGAAAACGGGCACCGCCCAGAAAATCGAGGGGGGCCGGTATTCCAATAGCAAGTATCTGGCTTCCTTCATCGGGTTCGCGCCGCTCCCAAAACCGAAAATCACCGTTCTGGTCCAGATTGATGAGCCCAGGATCGGCCATTACGGCGGAGACGTCAGCGCCCCTTATTTCAAAACCATTGCACAGGAAACACTCATGCAGCTCCGGGTGCCGCCCGATCCGAGCCTGACGAAGCCGAAGGTGGCGCCGCTGACGGCCGAATCCGACTCCGGCGATTACCGGCCCAACGCCACTCCGATTGAACCGCTGGCGGCCCTCATGGAAAGACAGGCGGAAGAAGAGATACTGGACGCCATTTCCATACCCGTCGGAGGAGAGCTCGTTGTGCTTCCGGATTTCCGCGGATTGGCAAAAAGAAAGGTACTGGATCAATGCACCGACCTCCGGATCCGGCTGACGGCAGACGGGTCCGGCATAGCCGTCTATCAGTGGCCGCTTCCGGGAACGCGGGTGCCGCAAGGATCGACATGCCATGTCACCTTCGCGAGGAAAAACATTAAAGAGCAGATGGCGGCCGCGGAGGCGACCTATTCAGCGCACCGTTCCATGCAGGAACCCTCCGCGGAAGCCAGGAACTGAGGCAAAACAGAATGTTGTTGAGAGAAGCGCTCGCGCAGATTGCCGAAATCGAATGGGCAGGAGATCCCGGGACAATCATAGGCGGTATTGCCTATGATTCAAGAACCGTGCAGGCGGGAGACCTGTTTGTAGCGATCAGGGGGCAAAAGGAGGACGGAGCGCGTTTCATATCCCAGGCGGTTGAAAAGGGCGCCGCGGCCATCGCTTCCGAACAGCCCTTCGAATTAATTCCACGGGTGGCGACCATCCGCGTACCGGACGCACGAAGATTCCTTGCAGAGATCTCCCGCGTATTCTATGAGGACCCATCCTCCCGATTGAAGCTGGTCGGCATCACGGGCACTAAAGGAAAAACAACAACCTCTTATCTGATGGACTCCATTTTCAGCCAGGCAGACTTCCGTTCCTGCCTGGCCGGAACCATCGAAATGAAAATCGGAGACCGGAGCTTCCATAGCAGCCATACAACACCGGAATCTCCCGACTTGATGGCGTTTTTCCGGCAGGCGCTCTCTGCGGGCTGCACTCACGGAGCGCTGTAGGTGTCCTCCCACTCTCTTGTCTTAAAACGCGTCTATAAAACCAGGTTTTCAGTGGGGGTATTCATGAATCTCACGCTGGATCACCTGGATTTTCACAAAGACATGGAAGCCTATTTTCAGGCCAAGCGGCTGCTCTTCTCCGAAGCGGGAGAAAACCGCATCGAAGCAGCCGTCATCAATACGGACGACGCGTACGGCAGACGCCTCGCCGGTGAAATCGGTATGCCGAAGATACAGTTCGGGTTCCAACAGCCCGCCGATATTTATGTGCTCGAATACAAAAGCGAGCGCGAAGGCACCGATCTGGCGCTTGCGTCGCCGGCCGGGATCCTGCGGTTTCACACCCGCCTGATCGGGCGCCCCAATGCCTACAACATCATGGCGGCCACCGGCGCCGCACTCTGGCTGGGCGTCGGGGCAGACGCCATTCGCAAAGGCGTTGAAAGCCTCAAGGGGGTCCCCGGACGAATGGAGCGGGTCGAGGCCGGCCAGGACTTCCTCCTGATCGTGGACTATGCCCATTCGCCCGATTCACTGGAGAATCTGTTGCAGACAGTCAACCAGTTGCCGCACGGGAGACTCATCACGGTCTTCGGCTGCGGGGGCGATCGCGACAGAACCAAGCGCCCCATCATGGGAGAAATCGCAACAAGGCTCAGCGATTATGTATTTGCAACATCGGACAATCCCAGAACGGAGGACCCTCTCCGTATTCTGAAAGAGATCGAGCCGGGAATGCGTAAGGGGGCGGCTCCCTACAGCATTGTGCCGGACCGCCGCAGCGCCATTGAGTCCGCAATTGAAATGGCGCACGCCGGCGATGCGGTCGTCATTGCGGGCAAGGGGCATGAGGATTATCAGATTCTGGGCACAAACGTAATCGCATTTGATGACCGGAAGGTTGCGGCAGACATTGTGCGTCGTCGCCTTGATAAGGCAAAGGAACCCGCGGATATTTAGAATGGATCCACTGTCTGCAGAAAACATACAATCGGCAAGCGGAGGCGTGTTGGCACACGGTTCGGGAGAAACGGTCTTCTCCGGCGTCTCGATCGACACTCGAAGCCTGCGGGCCGGCGATCTCTTCTTTGCGATTCGCGGACCAAATCAGGACGGGCACCGCTTCATTCCGGATGCCCTGGCAAAGGGAGCCCGCGGAATCGTCGCGGAGCATTCCTATGCGTACCCCGGGGAATTCCCCGCAGTCCTCCTCAAAGTGCGGGATACGCACAAGGCTCTCAAGGATACCGCAGCGTGGGTGCGCCGCCGCTGGACGGGCACGCTGGCAGCCGTTACCGGAAGCATGGGGAAAACAACCACAAGGATGTTTGCCGCCCAAGTACTGCAAAGCGGCTTCAATGTGTATCAGACTCCGGGGAACTACAATAATCTCTTCGGTCTTCCGCTGGCTCTGTTCGGCCTCGAAACCCGCCATACTCTCGGAATTTTTGAGATGGGAATGAGCGCACCCGGAGAGATTGCCGACATGTGCCGCATTGCGGCGCCGGATGTCGGCATTCTCACCAATGTCGCCCCCGTCCACCTGGAGTTTTTCAATTCGGTGGAGGAGATAGCCCGGGCAAAAGGAGAACTGGCGGACTCGCTCCCTCCCAACGGCGTTCTGGTATACAACGCGGATGATCGGCTTGTCTGCAATATTGCCGCCGGTTTTTCCGGCTGCAAAATATCCTTTGGCTTCTCGAAGCTTGCCGACATCCGCGCCAATCATGTGGAAATCACCGGCGCGCGACAAACGCGATTCGAGCTCATCCTGGGTGAAAGCCGCCATCCGGCA
>CAZLHW010000054.1:4993-13163 GCA_964559085.1 uncultured Acidobacteriota bacterium
CATGAATGCGCTTCCCGCAGTTGCATTGGCCCGGCATTTTAATATTCCGCCGGAGCAGATCCTAAGGGAGCTTGCCCGATTGCAGCAGGGGGCCATGCGCGGTAAGATCCTGCATTTTGCCGAAGGATTTGCCGTTATCGATGACTCCTATAACTCGAATCCCCGGGCGCTCGAGCGGATGATTGAGCTTCTGGCCGCTCTGCCGGCCTTCAAACGAAGAATTCTCATAGCAGGCGAAATGCTGGAATTGGGCAAGGACTCGCAATTCCTGCACTTCGAATGCGGGGTTTTCGCCGCAGCCCAAAAGCTGGATATGGTCATTGGGATTCAGGGAGCCGCCCGCGAAATCGTCCGCGGAGCGCGCGAATCCGGGATGTCCGAATTGCAGGCGCGCTATTTTGAGGATTCCGATGCGGCGGCCTCCTTTATTAACAATGAACTGCGCGAAGGAGACCTGGTGCTGATCAAAGGCTCCCGCGGAGTTCACACCGAAAAAGTCGTCGAGAGCGTGTGCGCGCGCTTCCATCTTATAAGCGCTTAAGAGTTGGAACGGATGAACATGATTTACCAGGGACAGACAGTGCTGGTGGTGGGAGCCGCCAAAAGCGGGCTGGCCGCGGCCCGTTTTCTGCTAGACAACGGGGCGCGCGTGATCCTAACCGACATCCGGAATCTTGATGCACTGCATTCGGAGATAGCCGCTTTGTGCGAGCCGGCGCAGACTGCCGGAGAACTCATACTGGAGCTGGGCGGACACCGCAACGATAGTTTCGCCAAGTGCAATTTTATCGTTGTCAGCCCGGGGGTCCCGCTTTCGCTTCCGTACTTTGACACCAGCCGCAGAGCCGGAATTCCGATCCTGGCGGAAGTCGAGCTTGCCTTCCGTCATTTGAAGGGAAACATCATTGGGATTACGGGATCGAACGGGAAGACGACCACCACAACCCTCGTCGCGGACCTGCTGGCCGGCGCGGGATTGAAGGCATACGCTGCGGGCAACATCGGCACTCCGCTAATCAGTTTGGCAGTGAATTCCAATCCCGGGGACTTCTACGCGGTGGAATTATCCAGCTTTCAATTGGAGAGTATTGAAAAATTCCGCCCCTTTATAGGATCGATCCTGAACCTCACTCCGGATCATATGGACCGGTACGCCGGATTTGAAGATTATGTTGCGGCCAAGAAGCGCCTCTTCATGAACCAGGTGAAAACCGATTTTGCGGTCCTGAACGCGGAAGACATCCGAACGGCGGCCATGGCAAGTGAAGTGGCGGCCAGGCCTTTTCTATTCAGCCGCAGCCGCGTTTTGGAGCATGGAGCCTTCGTACGCAACGGCCGGGTGCTCTTCAGGGACGGCCGGAACGAGAAAGAGCTGTTTCCCGTAAATGCCGTTGCGCTGAAGGGAGCACATAACCTGGAAAACGTCCTCGCGGCCAGTACGATGGCCATACTCGCAGGGGCGGCGCCGGAAAGCCTTGAAGGCAGCATCCGTAAATTCAAGGGCATCGAACACCGAATCGAATGGGTTTTGGACATAGACGGCGTACAGTATTTCAACGACTCCAAAGCTACAAATGTCGATGCCGCCATCAAATCGATCGAGGCTTTCCCCGGCAACATCCTGCTCATCCTCGGCGGGAGGGACAAAGCCGGCGATTTTACCGCATTGCGTTCTCCGGTTCGCAATCGCGTGAAACACGCGGTCCTGATCGGAGAAGCCGCGGGAAAGATTCGCCGGGCTCTATCCGGAACCGTGGATATGAGCGAAGCGCGCTCGATGCAGGAAGCCGTTTCGATCTGCAAAGCGCTCGCCCGTCGCGGAGACACGGTGCTGCTGGCGCCCGCGTGCGCAAGCTTTGACATGTTTCAAAATTACGAACATCGCGGCAGGGCATTTAAGGAAGCCGTTTTCGAACTGGAAAAACGGGTTTAGCTATGGCGTATAAACCGACGGGCGACAAGATATTGTTTGTTACCACAGCCTTTCTGACGATTTTCGGGCTGGTTATGGTCTATAGTGCATCTTCCGTGGTAGCTTCCTCCCAGCATGGGATGTCCTCCTACTTTTTCTTGAAGCAGCTCGCGTATGCAGGCTTCGGATTTATATTTCTCATCATACTCATGAACATCGATTATCGATTCTGGCAGAGGCCGAAAGTCATCCGTGCACTGCTCATTCTCGCCGCGATAGCGCTCCTTTTTGTATTAACGCAACCGACGGTGAACGGAGCCCACCGCTGGGTTCGCTTCGGATCCATCTCCTTTCAGCCGTCCGAGATTGCCAAGCTGGTTGTCCTCCTCTACATCGCATCGTATCTGCAGAAACACGAGTATGAAATCAACCAGCCGATCCGCCGTTTGCTTCCGTTCGGCCTTGTTGTCGGGCTGTTTGCCCTTCTGATCGCAATAGAACCGGACCTTGGCCAGGCGTTGACGCTTTGTATGATCGCGGGCACCCTGCTTTATATTGCGGGACTTACCTGGCAGTATATTGCCGGTGCCGCCGTTCTTGCTGTCCCCGTTTTCTACTTCCTGGTCCTGCGGGTTCCCTTCCGGCTGGAACGTATCAAAGCCTTCCTGAATCCGTTCCATGATCCCCTCGGCTCGGGATGGCAAATCTCCCAATCCCTGACCGCGGTCGGCAGCGGCGGCTTAACAGGTCTGGGTCTCGGCGCCAGCAAACAGAAGCTGTTTTTTCTTCCGGAAGCGAGCAGCGATTTCATTTTTGCCGTCATCGGAGAAGAGCTCGGCCTGATCGGAACCAGCCTTGTGGCCATTGCATTTCTGATCTTTTTTTATCGAGGGATACGGATCATACTCCGTTCGCAGGATCGGTTCGGGTTTTATCTCGGACTGGGCATCACGCTCATGGTTGTATTGCAGGGGTTTATTAATATTTCCATGGTATTGGCCATGATGCCGACAAAGGGGATTGCCCTCCCGTTTATCAGCCAGGGGGGGAGCTCCATCTTATTGAATCTGATTGCCGCGGGCATGCTGTTGAATCTGTCGCATCACAGCAGGCCGGCCGAGGAAACCGAATAGCCATGTTCAGAAAGATTCAGAAACTTCACTTTGTCGGCATCGGCGGGATCGGGATGAGCGGAATTGCCGAGCTGCTCCTCAATCTCGGCTACGCGGTCTCCGGGTCCGACCTGAGGCGGAGTCCTGTAACCGACCGGCTGGAAGCGCTTGGGGGGAAAATTTTCATCGGCCACGACGCCGCGAATATCGAAGGCGCCAATGTGGTCGTCATTTCTTCAGCCGTGCGGGCCGACAATGCGGAGGTAATCGAGGCAAAGCGGCTGCAGATACCCGTAATCCCGAGAGCTGAGATGCTCGCCGAGCTCATGCGCCTGAAATACGGGGTGGCGATTGCCGGATCGCACGGAAAAACAACGACAACATCCATGATAGCCACCATCCTTGTCAACGGCGGTTTTGATCCGACAGTCGTTATTGGCGGAAGACTGAATGCCTTCGGAAGCAATGCGAAATTGGGCAAAGGAGACTTCCTTGTTGCGGAGGCGGATGAGAGCGACGGCTCTTTTCTGAAACTCACTCCCGCTATCGCCATTGTGACCAACATCGACCGGGAGCACCTGGATTACTACGCCGACCTGGAAGAAATCCGGTCTGCATTCGCGGCATTTGTAAACAAAGTTCCGTTTTATGGCGCGGCGGTGCTATGCCTCGACGATCCGAATGTTCAGGCCATTATCCCCAGGATCGAGCGGCGAATCGTGACCTATGGGACCAGCCCCCAGGCGGATCTGATTGCTTCGCATGTAGAGTTTCAGGACTTCGGCTCCTCCTATAAAGTCCGTTATCGCGGTAATCCGCTTGGGATTATTCGCCTGCGCGTTCCCGGCGAGCACGCTGTCCTGAATTCGCTGGCGGCAGTTGCGACCGGATTGGAGCTGGATATACCCTTCGAAAAAATCGCTTCCGCTCTGGCGTCTTTCCAGAATGCGGACCGGAGATTCCAGGTCAAAGGGAAAAAAAGGGATATCCTGGTCGTGGATGACTACGGCCATCACCCGACTGAAATCATCACGACTCTCAGCGCCGCGCGGCGCGCCTGTGATCGACGAATCCTGACCGTCTTTCAGCCACACAGGTATTCGCGCACCAAAGCGCTCCAAGAGGACTTTGCCCGGGCCTTTTATCAAACAGATGTTCTCATCGTTCTTCCGATCTATGCGGCCGGCGAGGAGCCGATCCCCGGAATTACGGCGGAGCAGCTCGTAGAACAAATCAAGAAGTTCGGGCATCGCGATGTCTGCTACGCAGCGAATTTCATTGAAGCGCACAATCTCCTGAAGGAGAAACTTCGGGATGGAGACCTCCTCCTCACACTTGGGGCGGGAGATGTATGGAAAGTCGGCGAAGAGTATTTGAACCAATGAAGCCTGAAGCCGGATTTCAGCGATCCGGCTTTCGAATTCACGCAGAGGCGTAATGGAGATTAAGACCCATCGATCGCGGGAAACAGGAAACACCAGAGTCGTGCCGCCTCCGGACAGACCTCTCCCGGCGCGAAAGAAGACGAACCGCAAACCGGCGCACAATCACATGGTCGGGCGCCGCTTGGTCTCGATTCTGAAGATGCTGGGAAAGATCGGCGCTTTTCTGCTGACGGTTGCGTTTATGGTTTCGGTTTTTGTCTACGCGTTTACTTCCGAGAAGTTCAATCTTCGCCATGTGACGTTCCACGGCTGCAAGGAACTGAAATCACAGGAGCTCGAAAGCATAATTCGCGAGGAGTTTCCGGCAAACATCCTTCGAATCGATCTTCAGAAGCTGAAAACACGGCTGGAAAGGGAAACCTGGGCGAAGCAGGTGGAGATCCGGAGAGTTCTGCCGTCGGACCTCATCCTGTACATTCGGGAGCGCACTCCTTCCGCCATCCTGGAACTGCATCACGAATTGATGATCGCGGACGAAGACGGAATCCTGCTCGGCAAATATGATCCGAGATTCGGCAAAATGGACGTCCCGGTCCTTAAAGGAATGCTGGGAGAAGACGCCGAAAGCTATCGCTTGTATCAGGAGGAAAACACGGCTCGGATACGGCAGGCGCTCGGCATGCTCGCCGAGATCGAGTCCGCCCTGCCGCAATACACCAGGCAGATCTCCGAGGTGGACGTTTCCGACCGTCAAAATCTGAAGATACTGCTGGTAGATGATACGGCGGAAGTGTATCTTGGCGAAAAGGATTACCTGAAACGATTTAAAACGTTTATAGGAAATTTGAGTGAGTATCAAAAGCTGAAATTGCAGTATAGTGAATTCGCATCGATTGACATGCGGTATGAAGGTCAAATCGTGTATCGCCCGAGGCGCGATACGGCCGAGTGACACCCGGCCGCGGGGACAAAAGAAGCAGGGGCACAGCATCGGTGGGCAAGAAAGATCGAATCATTTGCGGCCTTGACGTCGGGACGACAAAGATCTGCATGATGATCGCCCGGGCGCATCCCGACGGCGGCATCGAAGTGCTCAGCACGGGCTATGCCAATTCCGGCGGCCTGAAGAAAGGCGTCGTGGTGGATCTCGACGAGGCTGCGGCATCGATACGCAAAGCGGCGGACGAGGCGGAATCCAAATCAGGGATCTCCGTGGATTGGGTCACCGTCGGCGCTGCCGGAGACCATTTCCAGGGATTTAACTCTCACGGCGCCATCACAATTGAAGGGAATCACCAGGAGGTAACGGCGGAGGAAACGGCACAGGTGATTCGCGCAGCCCAATCCATCCCCATACCGCCCGATCGGGAAATCATTCATGTGCTGCCGCAGGAGTTCTTTCTCGACGATCATGGCGGCATTCAGAATCCGATAGGACTGTTCGGCTCGCGCCTCGATGTGAATATTCACGTGGTGACCTGTCAGAGCTCTCTGAATCAGAACCTGATTAATGCCGTCAACCGTGCGCAGATGCGCGTGCGAAAAGTAATCCTGCAGCAGCTCGCCAGCGCGGAAGCCGTGCTCACGAAGGACGAACGGGAACTCGGCACCGTCGTCATCGATATCGGAGGGGTCACCACGGATATCGCCAGTTTCATCAAGAACGCAGTTAAATTCACCAAGGTTTTGCCTGTAAGGTGTTCACATTACACCCGCGATCTGGCCATCGGCCTGCAGACGCCGATGGAGGAGGCGGAGCGCATTAAAAAGGAATCGGGAACCCTTCTGACAGAGCGGATTCAGGACGGCGAATCCGTCCTTGTTCCCGGAATGGGAACCCGCGCCGCGCGCTCCGTGCCCCGCCAGCTGGTATGCCGAATCCTGCGGGACCGGGCCGTCGAGCTGCTGGAACTGATTAAGGATCAGCTATGGAAAGCCGTCGAGAATGAACGCCTCATCGCCGGCATCGTGCTGACGGGCGGAGGCAGTATGCTTGACGGCATGCTCGAGCTGACGGAGGAATCGCTCGGGATGCCTGTGCGCCAGGGACTGCCGCTGGGCGTTCGGGGATTGACGGAAGAGCTCTCGCATCCCGTATACGCCACGGCGATCGGCCTTATATTGTTCGGAGCGGAGGAGGCCGGGCATCACAAGAAAAATGTTGGAAAATCAAATGGTACGCCTGGATTCTTTAACAGAATTCTGTCGTGGGTCGGCAATTGACCGCCGTCCATAAGAGGAGGGGCTGAATGCAAACGGAGAAGCTGCGGTTTGAAGAGGAAACGCTAAAATTTAGGTTCGATGATGACCATCAGCCGCCGGCCAAGATCAAGGTGCTGGGGATAGGCGGAGCTGGAGGCAATGCGGTGAATCGCATGATTCAGGCCAAGATTGGGGGGGTGGAGTTCATCGCGGCCAACACGGACATCCAGGCGCTTCGCGGGTCTCTGGCTCCCATCAAGCTTCAAATCGGCGCCAAGTTGACCAACGGTCTCGGCTGCGGAGCCGTACCCGAAAAAGGGCGGCAGGCCGCGCTTGAAGATACGGAGCGGATCATCGAATTGCTGGATGGCGCAGACATGATCTTCGTTACCGCGGGAATGGGGGGCGGCACGGGAACAGGGGCGGCTCCGATTGTCGCCAGTCTCGCGACGGAGCTGGGAGCGCTCACGGTCGGCGTCGTAACCAAGCCTTTTCGTTTCGAAGGGAAAAAGCGCACGCTGCATGCGGAAGAAGGGATTAATGAGCTGAAGGAAGTCGTCGACACGCTGATCACTATCCCGAATGAAAGGCTGCTCGCTGCCATGGGACCGGATGCCCTCCTCGAGGACTCCTTCCGCTACGCCGATGATGTGCTCTGCCAGGCCGTTCAGGGTATCTCCGACATCATCACCATGCCCGGAATCGTGAACGTGGACTTCGCCGACGTACGCACCATCATGTGCGGCAAAGGAATGGCCCTGATGGGAACCGGCGTGGCGGAAGGCGAAAATCGGGCCATCGAGGCTGCCCAGCGCGCCATATCCAGTCCGCTGCTGGAAGAAACCTCCATTCGCGGCGCCCGCGGCGTTCTTATCAATATCACCGCAAGCCGCGAAAGCCTGAGGCTCCACGAGGTCGATGCCGCAGCCAAAATCATTGAGGAAGTCGCCGGAGCCGAGGAAACCATCTTCGGGGCGGTTTATGACGAAAAGATGGGGGATCGGATCAAAATAACGGTCATTGCAACCGGATTCAACCAGAATGGAGGCGAGCGCGCTAAGAGTTCCGGCGACCATATGCGGGCGGTCGGGAACGTGATTCCCCTCACTTCATCCGAATCGAATAAGACAATCGACTATCAGCTCGCGTCCATTCGGGACAACCTGGATGAACCGGCCTTCCGGCGCCGCCGCGCGGAGTAGCACCGTCGGCAGTCGGCAGTGAGCAGTCGGCAGGAATCTGATAACAAAGTTTAACACCCGTGATTTTCTGCTGACTGCTTACTGCCGACTGCCGATTATTTCTCGGCCTTCTTAAAGCTTACGGATAATCCGCCGGATCCCGGCAAATCCAAAACCCGGGTATCGAGATTGGCAAAGCTTCTGGCAAATTCAAGGAAGCTGCTCCCCTGACCTCGTCTTCCGCGGCGTCCCCAGCCGGAATATTCCGAAACGTTGAGCGCGGCAAAGCAGCCGCCCACAGTCAGCTTCGGCAATACGGCTTTCAGGTAATTTTCATACCATTCCTTGTCGGCATCGCAGAAAACGAAATCGAACGGC
>CAZLHW010000055.1:0-6826 GCA_964559085.1 uncultured Acidobacteriota bacterium
GCGAATTCCCACTCATGTATTGCATCAAGAGCCGCATGGTATCGATTCCCATTGTTAATGCCTGAATCCCAAAAGCTTTTTCAAAGTATTTATTGAAATTGGAACGCCAGCGCTGAAAGCGCGGGGGCAGAGTAGCCCGGGGTGGAAGAGCCGAGCGCGGCGAGGCTCTGGAGCCCCGGGGAGTGGGCGCCATGGATGGAAGCCCCGAAAGGGGTGGTGCAGGCTGCGCCGCGCTTTCAGGGCTGAGGGGTTTATGGGCCGACACCCCAGGCCTTCGAATGCTGCGCATCCTTCTGCCCGGCTTCTCTGCCGCACGCCTGCGCCGCTTGCGGCGCGGCCAATCGGCGCACTGCCGCCGAACGCCTTGTTGCCGGACAAATAAAGGCATGCTGCGGCAATCCAAGGAATCTCTCGGTAAATGCATACCCTTTGTGAAGTAAACGGGCCTTTCTGCCGATGTAAACCGTAACGACATCTGTGTATTTGTTTGCGTTTCATCGCCGCAGCGCGCATCTGTAATTGCGGGCTCAGGAAAAGAAGGAGCCGGGCAACACTATGAGTGGGGGTAGAGAGCAAACGACGGGTTCAAGCGATCAGGAAAGGTATGAGGCAACGGTTCTCGATTTTTTGAACAAGGAGGCAACGGGAGTCCCGCAGTCTAAAAAACCCGGTGAATACTCTGATGAACTGAATGCGCTGGTATCCGACCTGTTGAAACAAGTGATAAAAGAGGCGGCCCAACAATCCGGCCCTGCTTACGAACCGGATAAGGTTGAAGATCTTCTTTCCGAATTCATGCCGCTTCAGGAAGCCGTTCCGGTCAAGGCCGCAACGAACCCGGAGCCGGCGCTCCCCTCGGCGCCATCGGAGCAGGCGATCCCTATTTCCGAAAAAAAGGCCGTCTGTGCCGAACGGCCGGTAGAGACGAAAGAGGAACCGCCGGAAGCGGGAAGGTCGGCGGCGAGCACGCCTTCTTCAAGACCCGGATCACTCTTTGCCGCGCCTGCGCTCCCGAAACGCGGCATTCCAAAAATGACAGTTGCAATTGCGGCTGTGCTTCTGGTTGCAGGGATAGCCGGTTTTCTTTTTTACCGCGTTTCCAATCGCGGCCTCGAGCCTTCCGGGAGCGCGTCTCTGCCGACAACCGCGCCTCCGGCAGATGCCGGTGTGCTGCAATCCGTCGAGCCCTCCGCTGCACCGGGCGATAACCTCAAGCAGGCGACGCCGGCGCCGGGCGGCCGGACCACTGCGGGAAGTATGCCGGAAAAGGCTTCAGCGCCCGCTCCAAAGATTGAAACAGCATCCGGCGCCCCGATCCGGAAGCCGGATGCTGTAATGGAATCTCCGGCTCCGGCACCCCAAAGGATGGATTCCCCGCCTGCGGTTGTTGCATTCGAGCCCCCGGCTCCGACAGAGCCTTCGGCGGCTGTCACAGCGCCGATCGAGAAACCGGCTGCGGCTGCAATCTCTGAGGCCGCGAAAACGGCTGAAGCGCCTGCGGAAAAGGCATCGGTTCAGGATATTGCAATTGTAAGCGCAAGTCCTGCCGCGGCGTCTCCCGAACCGAAGCCCTCCGCTGCGACAACGCCGAGGAACGCGACCTCGGCGATCCCGCTCGTTCGGGTTAATCCCCAATACCCGGAGCTCGCCCTCCGCACCCGAGCCTCCGCGTCCGTCACACTCGATGTCAGTATTGACAGCCAGGGGAAGGTCCTCAAAGCGATTCCTGTCAGCGGACCGGCGATTTTCCACAATGAAGCCGTAAAGGCGGCCCTGAAATGGCGCTACAAGCCGGCTTCCATCGATGGAACCAATGTTTCAAGCCGGAGCACAATCACGTTCAACTTCAACCTCAAGAACTAGAAGAACCGGGAAGGGTAAAAGATGCTGACTGAACAGCAGATGAAAAAATTTGAGCAGACGCGGCAAATGGCGAAAGAAGAGCTTGATTCGCTGGATCGCGAAATAAGCGCGGAGCTGGCGCGTGCCAGGGAAAAGCTGCTTGAGTTCCAGCAGGCCAAGAAAGCGGTAAAGCAGATCTATGACGGCGCCTGTGCGCGCATGGGTATTCAATCGGTTTTGGAAGCAACGGACGTCAGTCTCGGAGACCTGGTGGAATAGGTCGGGCGGAGTACATGCCGCCCTATTTTTTCTTTTTGAAATAGGTGCACCCGCATTGTT
This sequence comes from uncultured Acidobacteriota bacterium, assembly GCA_964559085.1. Taxonomy (GTDB): domain Bacteria; phylum Acidobacteriota; class UBA6911; order UBA6911; family UBA6911; genus UBA6911. The sequence continues at coordinate 2,182 of CAZLHW010000055.1, forward strand.
CGCTGACGAGCGACGGGTCCGGCATATCGAATTGCATGACAATCCTGCCCGCAGCAGGCGGCTGGAGCGTCAGAACCAGTTTTTTGACCGGCGTGTCGGATTCTTCCTGATGAAGCTCGGTCGTTCCCCACAATATGCCGTTCAGCTCTTTCCGCCCGAACCCTGCAGCCCGATAATCCATCAGATTGTCCCAATGATCCGATAAAGGCTCCCCGTCGTCGTAGGCGTATTCCACGTAAAAGCCGTCCACATCGGGTTTCGCAGAAAATAATTCCTCGTGCGATTCGGTGCGAAGAAGCGCTCCGTCCTGCACTCTGCCGATGTGCACGGCTGCGGCCAGCAGCTTTCCGCGCAGGCGACCGGAGTCATGGCGTCCGGGTTGACACCGGACTATCAGCAGTGGAAATGTTTTGTTTGCGGCATGCCGCGTCTCGATGAATTTCCCCGGCAGTGTGAATTCGATAAACGGACGCTCCATCTTTGGATCGAAAATCTAAACCCGGGACCATTCCTGAGACGGCGCCGCGCCGGCATAAGCCAGCATTGTCAAAACACTCGGAACAACCCTTTGACGGATGAGAACCGAATGCAGCCGCATGTCTTTCCCTGTTTGAATGGTCCAATACCCCGATAAACCTTATTCTACTCATCGAACTGAGTGAACCGGGCGATTAGTTGTTTCTTTGATCCGGCGTCTGCAATCATCTTTTACGCGGGCTCAACCGGGTTGCGGCTCCTCACGCCCTGGCGGCCGACCCGGCTTCATGGCCAAACCGGAACAAAAGCGCCGCGGAATCCGCGGATTTCACAGAGGCAATCATTTCTGTTTCTGTGAAATACTTGGGTCCTGCGGCGGCAATTTCATTGGACTATTTCATGAATCTGCGGCCGCGAATCAAATCTGGAATTTCCGTCTTTCAGGCCGGGAGTCGCCCTCGAATGCGCACACGCTGCTTGGGGTGCAGTCACAGGCCCTGGCGGTGCGCAGCGCCAGGGCGCCGGTGGGGCAAACTTCGGCGCAGCGGCGCGCGGCTTTAAGCAGGGCTTCAGCCATGGGTCTTTCGAACGGAGGCGCAATCCGCACCTCGAATCCGCGGCCGATCATGGCCAGTCCCAGGTCTTCTCCCGCAGCGGCGGCGACGCGGACGCAGGCATCGCAGTTGATGCATTTCCCCGGTTCGTAGATGATTTCCGGGTGCGAGGTGTCTTCCGAGAAGCGGCGGCGCGCACCGGTATAGCGGCCGAGGTCCGCGCCGTATTCGGTGGCGAGATTGCGCAGGGTGCAGCAGTCGGCCTTGCGGCAGCCGCACGTCATGCAGCGGCGCGCTTCGCGGAGCGCATCGGCGTCGGAGAGCCGTCCTTCAACTTCTTCGAACCCGGCGAGGCGGCGCTCCATGCGCAGCTCGGGCAGCTTCACGCGCGGTGCGCGCTCGATGGATCTGAAGATGGCGGCCCGTTCCGCATCGTCCATTGGCTGGAAGGTGACCGAGGCCGATTCCGGCTCTCCGATCACGCTCGCGCCGGAAAGATATTGATGGATGGAGACGGCGGCGATACGCCCGTGGGCCACCGCGCGCACGGCAAGATCCGCGCCCAGGACGGCATCTCCTCCCGCGAAAACGCCGGGCAGATTAGTGGCCATAGTGCGGGCGTCGGCCGCGATACCCCAGGAGGTGACGCTCAGACCTTCCGCCGCGGCCAGGGCATAGTCCACCGACTGGCCGGTGGCGGCAATCACACAGGAGCACTCGACCGAGAAATCAGATCCGGCCACGGGCTCCGGCCTGCGGCGGCCGGACGCGTCGGGTTCGCCCAGCTGCATGCGTCGGCATGAAAGAACCAGGTTTTTACCGCTTTTTTCCAAACGGACAGGGGCGACCAGGTATTCGATCCCGGCGCCTTCCGCCTCCGCGCCCTCCACTTCTTCCATCAGGCAGGGCATCTCCTCACGGGTGCGCCGGTAGAAGATGCGCACCCGCGCTCCCAGTCTTATGGCGGTGCGCGCGCAATCCATGGCGGTATTGCCGCCTCCCAGCACGATCACGTCGGCGCCGATGTCGGGCGCGGCCCCCTCGGATACCCGGGCAAGAAATCGAATGCCTGCCAGCGCGAGGTCTTCGCCGGGACAGCGGAGCGACTGCGCCCCCTGCGCCCCGATGGCGATGAAGACGGCGTCATAGCGTGTTCTCAATTCGGCGAGCGTGAAATCAGCGCCCCAGCGCTCGTTCATGCGGAATTGTGCTCCCATGGCGCGCACGGAGTCGATTTCTGCGTCGAGCGCTTCCCGCGGCAGCCGATATTCCGGAATGCCGTAGCGCAGCATGCCCCCGGGCAGGCGGTGCGCATCATAGAGCGTGCATGCATGCCCTTTCTGTCCGAGGTAATAGGCCGCCGCCAGGCCTGCGGGACCCGCGCCGATGATGGCGACCTTCCTGCCGCTGGGCTGCGCGCGCGGCGGCACGTACGGCTGCGCCGCGGCGCGGTCCAGGTCGGCCGCATAGCGGTGCAGCGGGCCGACGGCCAGTCCCTGATCAAGCGAGCAGCGGCGGCAATTCTTCTCACAGAGGCGCGGGCAGACGCGTCCCAGAGACCCTGCGAGCACGAGCCGCTGCGAAATAACCTGCATAGCGCGTGCGGTATCGCCGCTTGCGATGCAGGCCACAAAGCCGGGGATGTCCAAACCCGCCGGGCAATGCGCCGCGCATGGGGCTTTGCATTCGCCGGCGTGATCCGAGAGCAGCAGTTCGACGGCCATCTTGCGGGCTTTGCGCACATCCTCGTTCCGGGTGTGGATCACCATCCCGTCCGCGACCGGCATGGCGCAGGCGGGCGCGAGCAGGCGGCGCCCCTCGATTTGCACCGCGCAGATAAAACAGGAAGCCGACGGTTCGATTCCGGGAACATGGCAAAGGGTCGGAATGTCGATTCCCAAGCCCCTTGCGGCCTCCAGCACCGTGGTCCCCTCGGCGACGGCGGCCGTTTGTCCGTCGATGGTGCAATGGATCGTCATAATACGTCGACCGCCTCCTCCGGGCACGCTTGCCGGCACATGTCGCAGCGCGTGCAGAGCGTATCATCGATCGTGTGCCGCTCGTAGGGGCGATAGGGAATTGCGCCGACGGGGCACGCCTGGGCGCACAGGGTGCACCCGATGCAGTTGTCGTTGATGCGGTAATGGATCAGGGCGCTGCAGCGGCCCGCGGCGCAGCGCCCCTCGTACAGATGCTGCTCGTATTCTTCGCGGAAATAGCGCAGGGTTGTGATCACCGGGTTGGGCGCCGTCTGGCCAAGACCGCACAGGCTGCTGCGGCTCACGTAATCGGCCAGTTCTTCAAGCTTCTCGATGTCGCCGTCTTGCCCCTTTCCTTCGCAGAGCCGGTTTAGTATCTCGAGCATGCGCTTTGTGCCGACGCGGCAGAACGTGCATTTGCCGCACGACTCGGCCTGGGTAAATTGCAGGAAAAAGCGCGCGATATCCACCATGCAGTCGCGATCATCCAGCACAACCATGCCGCCCGATCCCATGATGGCGCCGGTCTGCGCCAGTGCGTCGTAGTCGATGGGGGTGTCGGCGAGGCGCGCAGGGATGCAGCCGCCGGACGGCCCGCCGATCTGGACGGCCTTGAAAGATCGGCCGTTCGGGACTCCTCCGCCGATCTCCTCCACGATCTCACGGATCGTCATCCCCATAGGAATTTCAATCAATCCGCCGCGCCGGATCTTTCCCGCCAGGGCAAATACCTTGGTTCCTTTGCTGGCTTGCGTGCCGAAAGCGGCGAACGCTTGCGGGCCGCGGCGCAGGATCCAGGGGACGCAGGCCAGGGTCTCCGCATTGTTGATGATCGTGGGTCTGCCGCGGAATCCGCGCTCCGCGGGGTAGGGGGGGCGCAGGCGGGGCATGCCGCGCGTGCCCTCGAGCGACTGGATCAGGGCTGTTCCCTCGCCGCATACGAAGGCGCCCGCGCCCTCTCGCACTTCGAGCCGCAGCGCATGGCTTGTGCCGCACATGCCGGCGCCCAGGAATCCGCGCTCCTCCGCCTGCCGGATGGCGGCCCTGACATGGTGCACCGCCTTGGGGTATTCGGCGCGGATGTAGAGATAGCCTTCCGTTGCGCCGATCGCGAATGCCGCAATGGCCAGGCCTTCCAGCACGCGGTGCGGATCGGATTCGAGGATCAGGCGGTCCATGAACGCTCCGGGATCCCCCTCGTCGCCGTTGCAGATCACGTATTTGATGTCGCCCGGCTGTTCGCGCCCGAGGGCCCATTTTCGGCCCGTGGGAAAACCCGCGCCTCCGCGACCGCGCAGGCCCGACTCGCTGACGGCCGCGATGACGCGCTCCGGAGTGGATTGCGTGAGGCATTGCTCGAGCGCGCGATAGCCGTCGCGCGCCAGATAGGCATTGATGTCGAGCGGGTCGATGACGCCGCAGTTTTCCAGAACAAGGCGCGTTTGTCTGCCGAAAAAGTTGTGCACAGCCTCGGCGTCCCGTTCGAGCGCATGTGCGCGCGGATCCTCGGCGTCCCGGTTGTTGCCGAAGAGGGCGGCGATGCCTTCCGCCATCCAGCGGAGCCGCGCGGCCGCCGATTTCGGGCGCAGATGCGCGCGCGCAAGGGCGCGCGCCGTCTCCACGCTCGCATTGCCA
>CAZLHW010000055.1:6836-13116 GCA_964559085.1 uncultured Acidobacteriota bacterium
GCGGTCGTGACTACCTCGATCAAGGGTTCGCGGTGGCACATGCCGTTGCATCCCACCGCTTTAACGATATTACCGGCCCCCGCCCTGGCGGCGGCGCATAAGGCGGCGTGCACGTTATCAGCGCCGCTTGCGATCCCGCACGATCCCATTCCGACTCGTATTTCCACCGCTTCTTTCATGCCTCTTCCGCCTCTTTCACCGCTTCGAGCGCCGCTGCGGCGGTGGCGGCCGTGAGCCGTCCCGATGTGTGTTCATCCACCATGAGTACCGGCGCCAGACTGCAGCAGCCCAGACAGGCCACTTCCTCGATCGTGAAGATGCGGTCCGCGTCCGTATCGAAGCCCTCCGGAATTTTTAAATGGCGCCGCAGTTCTTCCGTGATAGGGCGCGCGCCCGCGACATGGCATGCGGTGCCGTGGCATACGCGGACAATGTGCCGGCCGACGGGCGCACGCCGGAACTGCCCGTAAAAGGACGCCGTCCCGGCGATCTCCGCCGGCGTGATTTCGGTGATGGCGCACAGGCGGCGCAGCGCATCGGTCGGCAGGTAGCGGTAATGCTGCTGTATGGCCTGCAGAAGCGGGATGGCGGCTTCTTTGCTGCGGCCGTGCCGAGCCACCGCCTGATCTACGAAACCGAGGTCCATCGGGGAATTCGCCGGCTCGATTGAGGGAGCCGCGCGTTTTTGCGTTTTCTTCGGCTTTTTTCTCCCGCGGTTTGAATCGCGGGCCGCTCTGACGGGCGGCAGGGCGGCCGCTCGCGGCGAGCCGTTTGCCGCGAGACGTTGCACCGCAGGCAGGAAAACCGCTGCGGCCGCAAGGAGAATCCAGCCGATTGCGCGATTGCGCCTGTGGCGCGCGAGAATGGAATCCGTAAGGCGTTTCTGTTCCGCCTCGAGCTTGGGCGCAACCTCCGGATCTTCCTTTACCTGCTCCTGCAGTTCGCGGATGCGCGCATCGCTCCCGCGGGCACGGCGGGCGGCGAGGCCCCAATCCGCGGCCAGCGCGAGGATTCCGGCGAACACCAGAATCCCGGAAGCCCATGCGGTGCGGCGCAAGAGTGCGGGCGTCACGCGGCACCTCCTGTTGTGCTCCGTTTTGCTTTGGCCCTCGCCAGTTCGCCGTCCCGCGGGCACGATGCGTAGCAGCGCGCACAATACAGGCAATTGCGGCGAACGGCCCGCATCTGCTCGATGGCGCCGTAGGGACAGGCGCGGGTGCAGAGCCCGCAGTCCAGTTCCTTGTCGGGCGTGATCGAGACGCCTTTGCGGGCCAGCCGCGAGCACCATGCCAGCAGTCCGCCGTAGGGGCACAGATAACGGCAGTAGGGCCGCCCGAGGAACATGCCGCCGATCAGAAAAAGGCCGCCGACCGCCAGCATATACGGCTCCCCTGTAAAGCGGAAGAATCCCACAAAAGGATCGAACCTGCAGATCAGGAAATCGCGCGTCAGCGCGGGCTTCAGCGCAAACACGACAGCCAGCGCCAGGTAGACATATTTAAGCAGCCCCAACGCCCGATCCAGCCGGCGCGGCACCTGCATTGGTTTGACGACCACCAGTTCCTGCATGGCGCCCAGCGGGCACACGCCGCCGCAGAAGGCACGCCCGAAAAACAGGGCTACCAGCAGCGGCAGGAAGAAAACGGCAATCGCAACGATGGGAATGGAATAGGCGGGATCCACAAGAGCCGCCGCCACGTTCTGAATAGATCCGATGGGACAGATGCAGCCCTCGCGGTAGAACCCGAAGTAGGCCAGGCAGGCGATGGTGAGAAATACCAGCCACCGGCGATTGCGCCGCCGGAGCACGATCCAGACTGCTGCGGCCATCGCGGCACCCAGCAGGACCACATCCAATACTTCCAGCCACCAGCCGCGGGGCAGAGGCTTCTGCACGTCGGGCGTTTTGTAGCCGCCGCCGATGGTTTTTTCCTGCGGCGCCGTCTCCACGGGGCGCTCGTATTGAATCGATTGGGATGCCGGCAGCGCCGCCGCGCATGAAAACAGCAAGACGGCCGGAAGCAGATTGCGAAGAAATCCCGGCATACTACTCCTTGTGCTTCGCCAGAGTGATCTGCAAGCCTTCCTCCTTCGTCACCCGGCTGACGGCATCTTTGGGGCAGTTTACGGCAATCGCGCACCGATTGCAGTCCACGCATTTGTCATAGCGAACCTTCAGCGTGATGGATCCGAGTCCGAGCGGTTCCTTGCACTTGAGCACGCACCGGCCGCACCCGTCGCATTTTTCTTCGTCGATGACATAGTCGTAGAAATTGTTGGCCGGATCCTCGGGGTCGATTTTTCCGATGGGGATGCGCGCGATGGCGTCCCGGGGACACAGCTTCCGGCTGGGCAGCCCCTGCTCGTTCACCGCGCTGTTGATGTCGAAATAGGCCGGACAAATGTAGCACCGCCCGCACTTGGAGTAGTCATTGACGGCCCGCACGGCGGAGTGTGCCACCACGCACTGTGTCGTGCAGAGCGTGCAGACCTCCGCATCCACCTGATCGAGGCGGCTGTTGATGCAGCGGGATGCATCCACCTGCCAAACGAGCTCTCCGTGCGCCTTCCGCACCAGATATACCGCGGAGCCGCCTATCCCGACCAGCACCGCACCCTTGACTGTCCGGTGCAACATTTCCCGTCTGCTGATCTCCTTGCTCATGGCCGTTGATCTCCTGCGGGCTCAAATTCGAAAATCGCCAGTCGGGCCGGATCGCCAATGAAAAGATGCCCGCGGGCATTCACGGCCACGTCCATGTTTTTTGCGCGCGGATCGAAATCGGCGCTCTCGATCATGGCCAGAAGCTTGCCGGAATAATCATAGATCTTTGCGCGCGGTCCGGCTTTCTCGGTTACGCACAACTGCCCGGGCCCCGCGACCGCAACGTTGGTGGGATTGCAGCATCCTGAAAAACCCGCCGGATCCGGTCCGGTGAACTTTCCCATATGCCCCAAAAGAGCGCCTTCCGGCGAGTAGCGTTCCACGCGGTGCTTTCCCGGGTTTGCCGCATGGATGATGCCTTCACCATCTATGTCGAAATCCACCACTCCGTTTGGAATCACCAGTGCGCCGGGCGGTGTGGCGGTGCCGATGCTGTTCAGAAAATTGCCTTCGGTGTCGAAGCGGTGGATGCAGCGCTTCACCGCGTCGCCGATCAGCACGGAATCCTTAAGAAATCCGATGGCCGTAACACGGCCGAGGTGTTCGCCGTCTTTCCAGGTGCGCTGCAGCTTGCCGATGGAATTAAAAATCTCAACCTGCCCTGTTTCTCCCGTCCACACGCTGCCGTCGGGCGCAACCGCAATCGAATGCGGGCTTAAGGCTGTGTTCCATCGGCGGGCGAGCGCTCCCGATTCATCGAATACCTTCACCTCGGAATCGCCCGCAGCGTGCAGCAAACCGCCGGCATCGAGCGCGATGCCGCGAAGCTCCTGCCGGAAGTGCGCCGGGCCGGCGCCCTTTCCGGAAATGATTCGAATTTGCCGATATCGCATAGCAGGCTCCGTGTCAGGACCGAAGGTTGATGCAAACCATCTTGGCAAGATCGCGCAGCACCATTTTGCCGTCGGAAATCGCCAGTGGGCCCCAGACTTCGTTTCCGCTCAGCACCTGGGCGTTGCCGAGTTCCTTATACCCGGTTGTGCTGGCTTCGATCATGCGGAGTTTCCCGGTGTCCCCTTCAACCAGGTAAAACATCCCGTCCGCCAGAATGTAACCGCCCAGGCCGAAAGAGGCTTTCCCTTCGCTGGTCCACACCTCCTTCCCGTCGAAATCCATGCACGTGAACAGGCCTCTTTTCTTCTTGCCGACGCCGAACATCAGCCCCTTGTACACAATCGGCGTATGCACTTCGGAGTTCCATTCGTTGTTCTTCATGTCGAAGACCGGTTCGGCCTGGAAAGAACCGCCTCTTTTCTTGATGCGGACCATCACGCTGCCGGCGTCGTAGCTGCCGGTCATGAAGACCAGGTCGTCGCTGACGGCTATGGGCGACGGCGCCACCGCCACGTTGAACTTTCGCGGAAACTCCCACAGCAGCTTGCCGTCGGCCGCGGAGACGCCGAGCGGGCCCTTTAGGGTTCCGTACAAATATTGTTTCACGCCTCCGATCAAGGCCGGCATAACGCTGGCGTGCGACATCACGAGCTTGCCCGGATTGGGGGTGCGCCAGATGTCCTTTCCGGTCGCCTTGTCGATGGCGACCAGAATTGCCGTTCCGCCGGTGCCGATGATCAGCCGATCCGATTCCATTAGAGGGCATTGGCCGTTGTACCAGGGGGGGATCGCGGCTTTATACTCCGTGACGAGGCTCTTGCGCCAGACTTCCTTGCCCGTTTTCACGTCCAGACAGTGCAACACCGCTTTGGGGTCGAGCGAAAACACGAAACGGTCGTCGACGCAGGGCACGGTACGCGTGATTGCGTGATTAGGACGGATTTCGCGGGCTTCGCGGAACTGCCAGATCAGTTTTCCGTCGGAAAGATTGCGGCAGTTGACGAGCCATTCCGACTTGGCTATGTCGTAATCGTGGTGGTAAACGCGCCCGGCAACGATTGCGGCGCCGGCGTATCCCTGCTCCACGGGAACGGACCAGAGCACCTTCGGTCCGCCTGCCGGCCATTTGCGCGCCAGTCCGGTTTCGCCGCATATGTTGTTGCGCTGCGGTCCCCGAAATTGCGGCCAATCCATGGAGGGGCCGGCAGCCTGAAGAGCGGCCGGCAGCATTGAGCTGACGGCCAGGGATCCGGCACCGATCAACAATTCTCTCCGCGTCAGCATTTCAATGGCTCCTTTCGCTATAAAAAAGAGCCCCGCATTGCGTGCGCGTCAAGCGAAGCAATCCAGCGCGGAAATCGCAATACAGAACAGTGCCGGGCTTTCGGCCCGCGGATCCCTCAGCCCTTACAAGAAGGGCGCTTTGCCTGGCTTGACGCGCATGCCCGCATGAATTCCGGCGGGGCGCGAAAATCCATACCCGCCTGAATGATACCTTAGTTGACGGGGGGCGAACCAGAATAATGAAAGCCCGGCAACGCAGGCTCAGGCGCGGATGCCGTAGACCTCCTCATTATAGCGGGCAATCTCGTCGGTGATGATCGGGTCCACGTTTGGGAAGATACTGCCCGGGAGCCCGTAGGTCAGGCACGGGATAAAACCGCCGCCCGGACCATACTCCACACAGGCGCGGCGAACCTCTGCACGAATGATATCTTCCGTTGTACCGGGCCAGTCCACGATGGCGGCGTCGATGCCGCCCATGAGGATCATGCGGCCGCCGAGCTGTTTCTGGATCTTCCGTAAATCGTTTTGAGGGAGGGCGCCCTGCCAGACGTCAATGCCTATCTCCACCATGTCTTCGACTATCTGTTCGAGGAAGGAGTCGGCGTGATGCATGATAAGGACTCCGTGTTCGTGCGCGTAGCCGTACATCTTAAAGTAGTAGGGCTTTATCAGCTCCCGCCAGGTGGAGGGGCTCATAAACATCGAACGCTTGCTGCCCCAATCGTCATGGGAAAGAATGACATCGGGTTTGAGGTTGTCTACAAGCAGCTTGAGGTAGTTGTACCGATATTCGCTGATAGTGCTGATGAGTTCCTTCATGCATTCCGGCTCTTCCAGAAGGTTCGTCAGCGTGTCTTCAAAGCCCATCAGATAATGGCATTGCTCAAAAATGCCTGTTCCCATAAAAGCCATGACCAGATACTTATCCCTGTCCACCTTGGCGGCTTCTTCCAGCGCGGGTTTCCAAAGTTCCGGGTCCGAGCAGGCGCCGACGATGTCCGGAACCTTCACATAATCCCGCCACCGGGTGATGTCCTTCAGTACTTTGTTTTCCGGTGTAACGTGCGGCATGGCGGCGAACTGCTCTTCGGGCCAGGCGATTTCCGTGCCCCACCGGTCTTTCGTCGTCAGACCCTTGACGCGGTTGCCGCGCGTGAACTTGCCGCAGGGGTCAGTCATGATCGGTACGAATGGCTGATATTGATTAACAAGCCTGTCGGGTTTGCCATTGGGCTTTAAGAGTTCCAGAAAATTTTGTTTCGGTGTAAGCATTCAGACTTCTCCTTATCAATCCTGGTGCGCCGGGAAGAGCCGCCGTCCCGGAACAGGGCCGTATCCTTCTACGGGCATTCCGAATAGGCGTTCCGTGCAAAGCGGCCTTCCGCTCTCATCGCAGTCCGCTTGCGGCCGCCCAGACTTTATAAGCATTTCCGGTGTGGGGGGCAAGAGAAAACCGGGGCGCTCGAGTCTGAAATAATGAAAGGCCCCAAACGG
>CAZLHW010000056.1:0-12835 GCA_964559085.1 uncultured Acidobacteriota bacterium
CTGATTTTATTAGGTGCCCATAATAAAGAACCTCTTAGAGAAAGGAGAGGCACAAACGAGGAGGTAAGACATGGCACCTAACATAGTTCGATCACAGAACACTGAATCGCCGACGAGAAATTTCCCGGCATCCCCATTCCGACTATTCGAAGATTTTTTTAATGACTGGGCCTTTCGTTCCCTGGAAGATCGACCGAACGAATCGTGGGTTCCGCCTGTCGATGTCCTGGAAAAAGACGGGAACTTGCTGCTGATGGCATCCATTCCGGGAATGACCGATAAAGAGATTGAACTAAGGGTGGAAGGACAAGTTTTAACTATTAAAGGAGAGCGGAAATCCCCGGAAGCTTCAGGCTACACCTATCATCAGCAGGAAAGCCGCTACGGCTCCTTTTCCCGTTCGTTTACTCTGCCGGATACGGTCAACCTCGACAACATAAAAGCAGACTACAAAAACGGCGTACTTACGATAACCGTTCCGCAGAAACCCGAATCCAAACCAAGAACTATCAAAGTAAATACCTAGACGCCTTTCGCATGGAGCCGGACCCAAATGGCAAACAAACCAATCCGGCTCCTTGCGAATAATTTGACAATAATACACTCACATATTATATAGCGAACGCACTTAATTAAAAAAGGAGGTAAGTAAAAATGAGATTGGTTCCATACATTCGAAGGACCGAAGCTCCGATAGCGACCAGACTGTTTGAGGAGTTCTTTAATGATTTCCCATTCGCCGGTTACTTTCCGAGCACACGGGATAGCTGGACCCCGGCGGTCGACATTCTCGAAAAGGATGGAGACCTCATCCTCCGCGCAGAACTTCCGGGAATGACGGAAAAGCAGATCGAGCTGAAGCTCGAAGGCAACACGCTCACCCTAAAGGGTGAAAGAAAGATGGAAAATGAAGATAAGAAGAGCAACTATCATCGACTCGAAAGCTTCTACGGCTCTTTCATGCGCACCTTCAGGCTCCCGGACACTGTGGACATGGATAAAATCAGCGCCGACTATAAAAATGGAGTTCTGACTGTAACCCTCCCGCAGAAGCCCGAGGTTAAGCCTCGTGAAATTCCGGTCAGCACCACTTAAAAAATGGACTGGATGCAGGATGAGGGTCGTTCGCGCCTGAAATCCTGCATCCGGCTTCCCGAATCCAATATTTCAATGAGAAAAATTACGGCAGCAAAGCCAGTGAAAGGTGGCCGATCCAATGCGGTTAGACAAATTTACCATTAAAGCTCAGGAAGCTCTTCAGGTAGCGCAACGCAGAGCGGAAACGCTAAAAAGCCCTCAGTTGGAACCGGAGCATGTGCTCGAAGCGCTTTTGTGGCAGGAAGACGGAATTGTAGCTCCGCTTTTAAAGAAGCTTGGGGTTTCGATTGACACAGTACGCTCTGAACTGGATAGGCATTTTGCCTCGCAGCCGAAAGTAGAGGGCGCGCAGGTTTCTCTGTCTCCCAAGCTGGACGCCGTATTTCGGCAAGCGGAGACTGAAGCGGAACAGTTCAGGGATGAATACATCTCGACGGAACATCTTTTACTGGCTCTTGCCGCCTCTGATGGATATGCCGGGGTTCTGCTTCGCAAGCAGGGCGCGGACAGAAGCGGGATTCTGAAAGTCCTCGCCTCAATACGAGGCAGCCAGCGCGTTACGGATCCCAATGCCGAGGAAAAATATCAGGCCCTGAAACGATACGCCCGCGATTTGACGGATCTTGCGCGACGCGGCAAGCTTGATCCGGTTATAGGGCGCGATGATGAAATCCGGAGAGTGGTCCAGGTTTTATCAAGAAGAACCAAAAACAATCCGGTGCTCATCGGCGAACCGGGTGTAGGGAAAACGGCCATTGTCGAGGGTTTGGCCCAACGGATTGTCGCCGGTGATGTTCCAGAAACCCTTAAAAAGAAGCAGATGGTCGCGCTCGACCTCGGTGCGATGCTCGCAGGAGCGAAGTATCGCGGAGAGTTTGAAGACCGCCTGAAGGCGGTTCTTCGTGAAATCGAGGAATCCGCCGGAGCCGTGGTTCTTTTTATCGACGAACTGCACACACTGGTGGGAGCTGGAGCGGCGGAAGGAGCCATTGACGCGTCCAACATGCTTAAGCCGGCTCTTGCGCGCGGAGAACTGCGATGCATTGGGGCAACCACTCTCAATGAATACAAAAAGCACATTGAAAAGGACGCCGCACTGGAACGCAGATTCCAACCGGTTTTTGTCGGAGAGCCTTCCGTAGAAGACACGATCGCCATTCTGCGCGGCCTCAAAGAGAAGTACGAGGTCCACCATGGAGTTCGCATTACCGACTCCGCAATTGTGGCGGCGGCTGTTCTGTCCCACCGGTACATTGCCGACCGATTCCTCCCCGACAAGGCCGTGGATCTTGTAGATGAAGCCGCCTCGCGGCTTCGCATTGAGATAGACAGCATGCCGGTTGAAATAGACGAGGTCGATCGCCGGGTGACGCAGCTTGAAATCGAGCGGCAGGCTCTCTCAAAAGAAACCGACAAATCCTCGCGGGAAAGGCTCGACGCTATAAATAACGAGCTGGCGGATTTGAAAGAAAAGAGCGCTCAAATGAAACTGCATTGGCAGCAGGAGCGCGACATCATCAGCTCTATCCAGACAGTCAAAGAAAAGATTGAAAAGGTTAAAACCGAGGAACAAAACGCAGAGCGCATCGGAGACCTCGGCAAGGCTGCGGAGCTGAGGTATGGCACGCTGGTGCAGCTGGAAAAGGATTTATCGGATCTGAATGCAAGATTGGCGCAGCTCCAATCGGACAAAAAATTCCTCAAGGAAGAAGTGGATGAAGAAGACATCGCAGAGGTCGTAGCCAAATGGACGGGGATTCCGGTCAGCAAAATGCTCGAAGGCGAAATTCAGAAGCTGGTTCATATGGAAGACCGCCTGCGCGAGCGCGTGCTCGGACAAGACGCGGCCTTGGCGGCTGTTTCAAACGCAATCCGGCGCGCACGGGCCGGATTGCAGGACGCCCGGCGGCCTATGGGATCTTTCATTTTCCTGGGCCCGACCGGCGTGGGGAAAACGGAGCTTGCAAAGGCCCTGGCTGAGTTTCTCTTTGACGATGAACACGCGATGGTGCGCATCGACATGTCCGAGTTCATGGAAAAGCATTCCGTCGCCCGCCTGATTGGCGCGCCTCCGGGATATGTAGGCTATGAAGAAGGCGGATACCTGACCGAGGCGATTCGACGCAGGCCTTATGCGGTCATTCTCTTCGATGAGATTGAAAAAGCGCATCCGGATGTTTTCAATATACTTCTGCAGATACTGGATGACGGAAGGCTTACGGACGGCAAAGGCAGAACGGTTGATTTCAAAAACACGGTCATCATCATGACGTCCAACATCGGGAGTCAGGCCATCAGCGATTCTTCCGGGGATCTTGAACAGGCAATGCCCCGGCTTATGGAAGCGCTCCGCAGCACGTTCAGGCCGGAATTCCTGAACCGCATCGATGATGTGATTGTGTTCCATCGCTTGTCTCGAGAGCTGATCCGGGGAATCGTGGAGCTGCAGATCCGCCAGCTGGGAAAGCTTCTTGCCCAGAAGGACCTGACGCTGCACGTGAAACCGGCGGCTATTGAGGAGCTGGCCAAGGAAGGATACGATCCCATATATGGAGCAAGACCTCTAAAGAGGCTTATCCAGAAAAAAATTCAGGATCGACTGGCGCTTATGCTTCTGAACGGAGAGATCCGTCCGGGCGACAGGCTCGAGCTGGATACCGACAGGAAAACCGGCGAACTGGTATTTGAAACAACGGCTCAAGTTCAATAAGAGCGTGTCCGAAAATTTCGATGTGCCGCGTTCCATGAGCCGTCCGGGCCCTAAAGCTGCTGTATTGGCGCCCGCAAATCGAAAAGAGAACAGATGCATGTTATGATAGCTCCCTGAGCTCTTAGAGGAAATATATGATCAATAATTTTAAAACCGTTTTAATGCTTGGATTGCTGACGGGCATTATCCTGTTTATCGGCAGCTTCTGGGGACCTCAGGGTCAGGCTATCGCATAGATTTTTTCTGTTCTGATGAATTTCGGAAGCTATTTCTTCTCAGACAGGATCGCTCTGAGCCTTTACCATGCTCAACCGGTGACGCGCGAACAGGCCCCGCAGATTTTTCGGATCGTGGAATACCTATGTTCCCGCGGCAACATACCCATGCCGAAAATCTACGTCATTCCCGATGATTCGCCCAATGCATTTGCGACGGGACGAAATCCGCGGCACGCAGCGGTGGCGGTGACGCAAGGAGCTCTGCGTCTTTTGAACGCGCAAGAATTGACGGGCGTTCGCGCGCATGAGATTTCGCACGTGAAGAACCGCGACAGCCTGATCAGCAGCGTGGCCGCGACGCTCGCGGGCATCATCATGTGGTTGGCCAACATGGCCCGTTTTGCCGCGTTCTTTGGCGGCGGCCGCGATCGCGACGAGGAGGGGGGAGGCGCGGTTGCAGGCCTTGTCACAATTATTGTTGCACCGATTGCCGCTCTGCTTATTCAAATGTGGATTTCGCGCACGCGTGAATATCAGGCCGATGCCGGCGCATCGGAACTCATAGGCAGCCCGAACGGCCTGGCGTCCGCACTTCAGAAACTCGAGAATTATTCCCGGCGCATTCCGATGCAAGCCGCTCCCAGCACGGCGCATATGTTCATTCTTCATCCGTTCTCCGGCCAAAGTCTGATGAATCTGTTCAGCACCCACCCTCCCACACAAAAGCGTATCGCGCGTCTTCTGGGGCGGAACGGCTGACGCTTTCCGGAAGCTCCGGCAATCCTCAATCTCGAATCTCCTATTTCGAATCAACCTTTGCAGAGAAAGAGCTATGGCAGATCAGGAAAAAGAGCGAGAAGAAACGGAAACCCTTGATTTTCAAGTCGTAGACAAGAGGCATTTTGTGAATCTTGACACGCTGGACCTAACGGACATCCCGGAGGAGAAGCCCCGCTACCCCACCTATGTCGAAGAGCTGATGGCACGCATGGCGGAAACCGAACGCAAATTTCAGGAGAAGAAAAAGCAGATCGACGAGGAGATAGGACGGACCAAAGCCAGACTGGAGGGCGATTTCGAACGCAAGCTGGAGTTGGAAAAGCAGAAGATCGTCCTGCCGTTCCTTGAAGTTCTGGATAATCTCCAGAGGGCCTTGGACGCTGCCTCGCAGGCAAGAAGCATCGATCATCTGCTTGAAGGGGTGAAAATGACAGCGAGCTTGTTCCGATCCAAACTGCGGTCCATCGGCGTCGAAGCCATCCCTGCTATTAACCAGCCCTTCGATCCCAACCTGGCGCAGGCCATTGGCACGGTGAGCGTTTCCAAGGCCGATCAGGATGGCGTTGTCATTGAGGAGGTGCAGGCCGGATATTTCATGAACGGCCAACTCCTCCGTCCCGCTCAGGTACGCGTCGGTCGATTTGAAAAATAGGAAAGCAGGAAAAAACATTGCTCCGAAGAAGGGAGAGCGCCCTAACCGGCGACGACGAAAGGCCGTCTCCCGAGGCGGATAGCCCTTCCGCCCCTTATTTGTTTTGATTGCGGCTCGCCCCTGCCGTGCTAATATTCTCCTACTTGTACTCAAAGGAACGGCCTATTCCATGTCGACCAAAATTCTGACAAAAAACATGCATATCGCCGGCCTTCAGCATATTAACGTGTATGAATCGCTCGGCGGATATCAGGGACTCTCCAAAGCTCTTCGGGAATTCAAACCGGCGGACATTATCGAAATAATCAAGAAGTCCGGACTGCGCGGCCGCGGCGGCGCGGGTTTCCCGACCGGAATGAAATGGAGCTTTGTACCGAAGGACGCCGGCAAGCCCGTTTACCTCTGCGTCAATGCGGACGAAAGCGAACCGGGCACCTTCAAAGACCGGCTGATCATTGAAAAGGATCCCCATCAGTTGATCGAGGGAGCCGCTATCGCCGCCTATGCGATCGGATGCCATCAGGCCTTTGTTTACATCCGCGGTGAATTCAGTTACGGAGCCAGAGTTTTGAATGCGGCCGTGCGCGAAGCCTATGAACGCGGCTTTCTTGGGAAAAACATCCTCGGCTCCGGATATGATCTGGATCTCCTTGTGCATCGCGGAGCGGGAGCTTACATATGCGGCGAGGAAACGGCGCTGCTGGAGTCCATTGAAGGAAGGCGCGGCCACCCGCGGCTAAAACCGCCCTTTCCCGCCGTCATCGGCCTCTACGGATCGCCGACCGTGATCAACAACGTCGAAACTCTGGCGAATGTGCCTCACATTATCAACAATGGCGCCGACTGGTATACCTCCATCGGCGTAGAACGCAATTCCGGAACGCGCCTTTTTGGCGTCAGCGGCCATGTTGCAAAGCGCGGAGTCTACGAGCTGCCGCTTGGCGTATCGCTTCGGGATCTAATCTATGAACACTGCGGGGGCATGCGCAACGGGCGTGCGCTCAAGGCTGTGATCCCCGGTGGATCCTCCGTTCCGGTCCTGACCGCCGATCAGGTAGACGTGGCTTTGGACTTCGATTCCGTAGCAAAAGCCGGAAGCATGCTTGGATCCGCCGGCGTCATCGTCATGGACGATTCCACCTGCATGGTCAAGGCGGCCGCGAGAATAGCGCGTTTTTATGCTGAAGAATCCTGCGGTCAATGCACTCAATGCCGCGAAGGCACGGAGTGGATTCACCGCATTCTGGCCCGGATCGAAAACGGGAAAGGGCGAAGCGGAGACCTGGAGTTGCTGCTCGATCTTTGCGCCAATATGAAATCCCTGACAATCTGTCCGCTTTCCGACGCAGCGGCAATGCCTATCGAAAGCTACGTTCAGAAATTTTATTATGAGTTTGAAGCGCACATTCAGGAGCAGCGCTGTATTGTAGCGTAGGAGGATACGGCAATGAAGAGAGAAGCGGCAGTTGCAGGACAGTTTTATCCGGCCGATCCCGACGCGCTTCGCCTCGCCGTCGGATCCTATATACAGAAACCGGACTCGTTGCTGGATGCGAAAGCAGTCGTTGTCCCTCATGCGGGCTATATTTACTCTGGATCGGTGGCGGGAGAAGTATTTTCATCCGTGCGGCTGCCGGATCTCATGATACTCCTGGGCCCCAACCATACGGGCAGAGGAGCCGCTCTCGCGCTGGCGCCGGCAGCGGAATGGGACATGCCTTTCGGCCCGGCCCGCATCGATGAAGCATTGAATCGGGAACTGCTGGCGGCATGTCCGGATCTGAAAGAAGACGCCGCCGCGCACCGATTTGAGCACTCCCTGGAAGTCCAGATCCCCTTTCTTCAAATGCTTCAGCCGGACTTCCGCTTTTGCGCCATCTGCATTCGAACCATGGAGTATGAGGCTCTGGATTCTCTTGGACACGCGATGGCCCGCGTTATACAGGCCGGCAAGAAGGATGTATTGCTGATTGCAAGCTCCGATATGAGTCATTATGAACCCAGCGACTCGGCTGCCCGGCAGGATCAGTTTGCAATTGATGCCATGATGGCCGTCGACCCCTTAGGGCTGCACAGTGTGGTATTGGAAAAGCGCATCAGCATGTGCGGCTTTGCGCCGGCAGTGGCGGTCCTCACGGCATGCCGCGATTTGGGGGCCACAAAAGGAAAGCTGATCCGATACACCAACTCCGGAGAAGCAAGCGGCGATTATGACCGCGTTGTCGCTTACGCCGGCCTACCCATCTCGTAATTACGAGTTACGAGTGACGAATTACGAATTGAAACATACAGCGCCGGATTCGGAACATGCCTACAATTAACGATCCGTTTTTCAATTCGTAATTCGTCACTCGTAATTCGTAATTTGCCGCATCCTATGGGCGTGGCAGATGGCGACGGCGAGCGCGTCTGCGGCGTCGTCGGGCGCGGGAGCCTCCGGAAGATTGAGGAGCAGACGGCCCATCGCCTGGACCTGGGACTTTTCCGCCCGGCCATACCCCACAACCGCACTTTTTATCTCCAAGGGGGAATACTCATAGACGGGAAGATTGTTCTGCGCGGCGACGAGCAGTGCCACGCCTCTTGCATGTCCCAGGCGGAGTGCGGACTGCACATTGGTGGCGTGAAATACTTCCTCGATTGCCACCATGTCGGCCTTCTCACGCAAAAGCAGTTCGCTGAGATCCGCGTGGATCTTGAGAAGGCGTTCATGAAATGGCTTTTTGGAGTGTGTTTTAATGGCGCCGTACAAAACCACCCGATGTTGCGAACCGTCGGTTTCAATGATACCAAAACCCGTGGTCCCGCTTCCGGGATCAATGCCCAGTATCCGCATCACCCGATTGCCTTAGGAGGCTTCATCCATCTCCGCTTCGTCGATATCGAAGTTTGCCCATACATTCTGGATATCTTCATGGTCTTCCAAAGCTTCCATGAGCTTCAGCATGGACTGGGCGTTCTTTCCTTCCAGCTTGACGTAATTCTGTGGGATCATGGAGATTTCAGCGGCCGTCGTTGGAATCTTTGCTTCCTCCAAAGCAGCGCGTACCGCGTCAAAATTTTCCGGGGTTGTCAGTATTTCGAAGTTGCTTCCATCTTCCCGCATGTCGTCCGCGCCGGCGCCAAGCGCCAATTCCATCAGCTTATCTTCCTCGACGGCCGATTTTTCCACCACGAAGTAACCTTTCCGCTCAAACATCCAGCCGACGCAGCCGGTTTCGCCCAGGTTCCCGCCGTTCTTGGAAAGAATGTGCCTCAGTTCGGCCACCGTGCGGTTTTTATTATCGGTAAGGACATGCATAAAGATGGCAACTCCGCCGGGGCCGTATCCTTCATAATTGACATCTTCATAAGTAACGCCGGGAAGCTCTCCCGTGCCGCGCATCACAGCTTTCTTAATATTCTCCGCGGGCATATTGGCCGCCTTGGCAGTGGCGATTGCAAGGCGCAGCCTGGGATTCCCATCGGGGTCTCCTCCCCCGTTTCGCGCCGCAGCGGTCATTTCCTTGATGAGACGCGTAAATAACCGACCGCGCTTGGAATCCGCCGCCGCCTTTTTGTGCTTAATCGAATGCCACTTTGAGTGACCTGACATAAAATGACTCCTTTGCCAACAGAATGATTCATTCTATCATAGATCGCGTTATCCAACAGGATCTTGTGAATAAGAGGATATAGAATACACCAGGCTTTCAACCATTCAATCGCGCATTATGCATCCGCCATACGGACATATCGCCTTTTTGACGGGAAAAGACATGAATCAGGATGAGGTACTCGGGATTTTCAGAAAATCAGGGGCTTTGCTGGAAGGCCATTTCCGCCTGACTTCCGGGCTTCACAGCGATCGTTATCTGCAATGCGCGCTGGTACTGCAGCATCCGCTGCAGGCGGCGGCGCTGGGAGCGGCGCTGGCCGCCCGTCTCTCTGCGCTGGCGGAGAAGCCCGACTTTGTCATCGCTCCGGCTCTGGGAGGCATTCTCGTTGCTCATGAAGTTGCCAGAGAAATGGGCGTGCGCGCTCTATTCGCGGAAAGGCAGGACGGAGTGCTCCGACTGCGGCGAGGCTTCAAAATTGAGGCCGGCGAAAAAGCTTATGTTGTTGAAGATGTTGTCACTACGGGCGGATCAACCAAAGAAACCATGGAAGTCGTCACTGCGGCCGGCGGCATTGTGCTGGCGGCCGGGTCCCTGATCGACCGGACAGGCGGCAGAACGGATCTGGGTGTTCCCAGGGTTGCGCTCGCAGTGCTGGACATACCCGCTTATCCCCCGGAAGAGTGCCCATTATGCAAGACCGGAAGCCAGGCCGTCAAACCCGGCAGTCGCTAGAAACAAAACGGAATATACAGTTGGTGCTGGCCTTTGATGGCACGGGCTATCACGGATGGCAGGTTCAGAAAAATTCCCCGACAGTGCAGGGATTGGTTGCGGATGCTATTGCCCGGATTACGGGCGAGAAAACAGCATTGACGGGAAGTGGAAGAACCGATGCGGGAACGCATGCCCGCGGCCTGGTCGCGAATTTTCTCACCGGATCCAGAATCCAGCCCGGTCAGTTCGTTCGCGCCCTGAACAGCATTCTTCCCCGCGATATCCGAGTCCTGTCGGCAAAGCGGGTCCCGGCCGATTTTCACGCCCGAAAGAGCGCAGTGTCAAAGATCTATCGCTACCAGATCTATCTCGGTCCGGTGCTGCCTCCCCACCTGATGCGGGATCATTTCCACTTTCCGTTCCCCGTCGACATTCCGACAATGGTCAAGGCGGCACGCCTTTTTTGGGGGGAGCATGATTTTACAAGTTTTGCAAAAAAAAACTCCCCCGTCACCAGCGCGGTGCGGCGCATCTATCGCTGCGAACTGAAAAAGGCCGGCCACAGGCTGCTGTTTACAGTGGAAGGAAACGGTTTCCTGCACCATATGGTGCGAAATATGGCGGGGACATTGCTGGAGGTCGGTCGGGGCGCCATCAGCCTCGCCGAGTTCCAGGATCTTTTTATCAAATGCGATCGCACCCTTGCCGGATTTACGGCGCCGGCACACGGTCTTGTGCTGCTTAAAGTAAAATACTGAGCGACTGGAGAATTCTGCTATCATAGCGCGACTGGAGAATACAGGTATGGAGTTGGAGCCCTTCGCCAAGCCCGGGAGCCCGGAAGCCGATCTGCTGAATCAGATCGACGGAAAACGCCTGCCCAAGCATATAGCCGTCATCATGGATGGGAACGGGCGATGGGCTAAGATGCGCAAACTCCCAAGGGTGGCCGGCCATCGCGCAGGCATTGAATCCGTTCGCGAAATCGTCGAGAGCTCGGCACGGCTCGGGCTGGAAGTTCTGACGCTCTATGCGTTTTCTATCGAGAACTGGAAACGGCCGCGCAGCGAAGTGCGCACTCTCATGAATTTGCTGAAGGAATACATCCGCCTGGAACTGAACAATGTGCATGAGAACAATATCCGCTTCCAGGCCCTCGGACGCATTCACGAACTGGAGGAATCCATCCAGACCGAACTGCAGCGGGCGATGGAAACAACCCGGGCGAACACCGGAATGTTGCTGAACGTCGCGCTCAATTACAGCGGGCGTGCCGAGATCGTCGACACGTTTAATCGGCTCCTCCGGGAAATGAAACAGAACGGGCACAAGAATCCTGTCAGCGAAGAGCAGATTTCACAGTCGCTCTACACCTCGGGGCTTCCTGACCCGGATCTTCTGATCCGAACCAGCGGCGAAATGAGAATCAGCAATTTCCTGCTGTGGCAAATTGCCTACGCCGAGATTTACATAACGCCAACGCTCTGGCCGGACTTCCGCCGCAAACATCTGCTTGAAGCCATCCTGGAGTATCAGAAGCGCGACCGGCGGTACGGGGGGATTTAGTCGGCAGTCTCAAAATGAATAGAAAACGCAGGATCTACGGAGATAGAATCGAGTTTAGTTCGCTGTCTTGTGCGCCGGTGAATGAGCTCGGAGTTGTTTATTTATTTGGCGTCCTCCACAAAAGCTTCGATTTTAAAATCGAATCAATACAATCCGGGTTTCCCGATTGCATCGCGCGGCGCAAAATTGCGGCTAACCGATGGGAAGAAGTAAGAATCGAATTCGAGTTCAATAGCCGTTCATTTAAAACGCATGCACACAATCCGGATGGAGTCGATGTGATCGTCTGTTGGAAACATGACTGGCGGCATTGCCCATCATCCATTGAAGTGATAGAGCTTAAGTCGATTCTAAAAGATGTTGAAGGAATTGACTCCAAGCTTGATCAGGAGATTGAATTAAACAATTGGCAGCGGTTCTGCAAGGAAAAGCGCCTTCAAGGCCTAGCATTTGCCGAGATAGCAACACTGTATAAAAAGAAGAAGACACTAATACAGAAAGCCCGGCAACCTCGGACAAACAACTGAGTACTGCCGACTGCCGACTAAAAGGTTACTGATGGCCCGAATTCTATCCGCGCTTGTGCTGATCCCTCTGGCAATTCTGATCGTGATATACGCCCCCCCCATCTATTACCTGATCTGCATCGGGCTTATCGGGACCTTCTGCCTGTACGAATATTTCGGACTGATGCGGGGCATGGGCATCAAGATCCAGCCGTTGTTTGGCTACCTGGCATTCTGGGTTTTGCTGATCGCATTTCGGCAGAGCCGATACCCGACGGGCATCCTGCTCGCGCTGGTACTGATGGCGGCGTTTTTATCGGCGAGCCGGCGGCAGTGCCTCGTCAAGGAGCGCGCCATGGGGCTTATGGCGGAATTCCTTGGGATTTCTTACTTTGCCTTATTTCTCTATCCGGCCGTCGCGCTGCGGTTTGATTTCGGCAGCAAAGCAGGCTTGCAGTGGACGATCCTCCTGCTGGCCGTTATCTGGGCCGGAGACAGTGCAGCCCTGGTGGTCGGCAAAACACTTGGGAAGCATCCGTTTGCGCCTGTCCTCAGCCCGAAGAAAACGCAGGAAGGGGCCATCGGGGGAGTTCTGGGCGGCATTCTGGCCGGAGTGCTGCTCCAGCGTCTGTTCTTCGCAGAACTGCCCCTGCAGCACGTGATCATCGGCTCCATTCTCATTGGAATATTCGGGCAACTGGGCGACCTTGCGGAATCCATGCTGAAGAGGGCGGCGCAAGTCAAGGACAGCTCACATCTGATTCCCGGACACGGAGGAGTGCTGGATCGCGTGGACAGCCTGCTGTTTGCCGTTCCCGTGCTCTATTTTTATCTGCTCCAGCTTTATTAGCGGCGCGCGCCGAATAGTGTTAAAATACTGCTTCTCAGGTTGGCGTTAATGAAAATAATTTCGCTTCTCGGATCCACCGGATCCATCGGCACGAATACTCAAAAACTAAAATCCAGTTTCCAGTCAAAATTCCTCGTCGCAG
>CAZLHW010000057.1:0-12702 GCA_964559085.1 uncultured Acidobacteriota bacterium
ACGCAGGAGATCGATCCCCCGGGTAAACGGCCGGCGGATATCCACGACATAGATTCTGTTCTCGGCCGCCTTAATCCGGGCAAGTTTTCGTCGAATCCCCTCGCTTGTGAGACCCCGGAAGTCTGTGAGCCTTGTCATGGCCTGTTCCGGCAGAGCATCTTCAAGATGCGTGAGATCTGTTCCAGGCCGCACCGCAAAAACAAAGTTATAGGAATTCAGGAGCGTTCCACTCTCTTTCCAGGATTTGACCTCCCTTAGGGAATCTCCGCCCGCGATAAAGAAAAGCGCGCTCTTGTTCCGATCGACTCGACTGGAAAGCTTAGCCATCGTATCAATGGTGAAAGAGCTGGCCTCGGGCTCAAGTTCAACCATGGACGGAAGAAAACTCCGGGTTCCAGAGAGAGCAAGACTCACCATAGCGTAGCGATGCAGGAAGGAGATCAGGCTTTCGGGAGGTTTGTGCGGAGGGACGGAAGCCACGACAAAGTGAACCTGCGTCAGGGAGAAAAGCCGCTGAATCCGCCGGGCAATGTGGAGATGTCCGTAATGGATTGGATTAAACGTTCCACCCAGCACGCCGATTCTCATGATTCCCAATCCGCATTCCTCCCCAAAACGAATATTAAACGCCGGATGCCGGCCGCTGCACAAGTGCAGTGCTCACCGAAGCATGGAATCCAGAACGCCTATGAGCTCCTTTATCCCCTGGCCTGTGACCGCCGAAATGCCGAGAAAGGGCAGATTCCGGCGTGTGCACATGGCCTTCAGAGCCGAGAGTTTCCTCGGACCGGCCAACGCATCCATTTTGGAAGCCACGATCAACTGCTTTCGGTCGAGAAGCTCCCTATTGAAGAGTTCCAGCTCTCTGACAATCGCCTTATAATCCTCCACGGCATCCCGCGTATCATTGGATGCATCAATCAGGTGCACCAGAACCTTTGTTCTTTCCACATGCTTCAAGAACTGATCCCCCAAACCGTGCCCCTCGTGCGCCCCCTCGATCAGTCCGGGGATATCGGCGACGACGAACGTACGGAATTCTTCAACTTGTACCACCCCCAGGTGCGGCACAAGAGTAGTAAAGGGATAATCGGCAATTTTCGGTTTCGCCGCGCTGATGCGCGAAATCAGCGTGGACTTTCCGACATTTGGAAATCCGACAAGGCCGACATCCGCAATAAGTTTAAGATTCAGAGACAACTCGAATTCTTCGCCCGGGGCTCCGGGCTCCGTACGCCTTGGCGCCTGATTGGTTGATGTGGCAAATTGGGCGTTGCCGCGCCCGCCCCGTCCGCCTGCGGCAACCCGGATGCGTTCGCCGGGCGCGGCGAAATCGTGTATCAGCATGTGTTCCGGTTCGCGAAAAACCTGTGTTCCCGGCGGAACCAGAATTGTGACATCCTCCCCGTCTCTGCCGTGCCGTTTGTCGCCCTCTCCGTGCCTGCCGCGCTGCGCTTTGAAGATTCGCTTATATTGGAAATGGAGCAGCGTGTTCACACGATCGGAGCACTCCAGGTACACATCGCCGCCCTTCCCCCCATCCCCGCCGCTTGGTCCGCCTCTGGGAACAGACTTTTCCCTTCTGAATGCGAGACAGCCGTTTCCTCCATCTCCGGCAATAACGCGAATTTTTGCGCGATCGATAAACAAGGTCCGGTCCTACGGTCTCAAATGATTGCTATCAAAAAAAAAGGACCCCGAATCGGGGTCCTGAAGGCAAAAGAACTGGCCACCGAACATCAGGCTTCGGATTGAACATGCACGAATTTGCCTAACCGGCCGCGATCCTGGAATTTGACGACTCCGGATATTTTTGCAAACAGCGTATCGTCGCGCCCAATCCCAACATTCAAACCCGGTCTAATCCTGGTTCCCCGCTGGCGGACGATGATGGTCCCCCCGCTGACAAGCTGTCCGGCGAAACGTTTCACCCCCAGCCGCTTGGACTGGCTGTCTCTTCCGTTTCTGGAGCTTCCGACTCCCTTTTTGTGTGCCATAACCGATACCTCTTAGCCTGCAATATTTATTTTATCAATGCGGACTTCCGAAAACTGCTGGCGATGCCCGCGAGTGCGGCGATATTGCTTTTTCTTTTTATATTTAAAGACCAGAACCTTATCGCCTTTGCCTTGGGCATTCAGGGTTCCGCTTACCGAGGCGCCCTGCACAACGGGCTGACCGATATAGGTTTCAGCGTCGGTCTTTACCAGAAGCACATCCTTGAACTCAACCGGGGCGCCAGGCTCCGCTTCGAGTTTTTCGACCTCGATGACATACCCTTCAGATCCGCGGTACTGCTTCCCGCCGCTCATTATCACTGCATACACGGTCTCACCTCCTGGGGCGAAATAGGAGATTTAACCAAGAAGTCGACAAAAAGGCAATAACAAATACGCGGGAATCTGCCATTAACGGAACCTTTTCCGAAAACGGAAATCCAGACCGTAGTTTCCGTCTTCATCCCGGGTTGCCACCAGAGAGAGATTCTTTGTAACGTCATACTCGATAACGACAATCTGATCCTGGTTTGTTGTCAGATTCCGCGAGAAGGTTACGACCAGGTCTTTTGAAATGCGCTCACTGATCGTAATGCGGGCCGTGGGATCGTTTTCAGCCCCTGCAAGGAACGGGTCCACCCGAAAGCTTTCAAGGCCGAAAATTCTCTGGACGCGTTTCCCGATAACGCCTGTCAGGTTCTCCGAAAGAACGCTTGCCGCGCTTACGCCGACCATCTCAGACCGACGCTGGGTATTGGCTATATCCGTATCGGTTTTCCCCGTGGTGAGCAGCGAAAGTATCTCCACCGTCGACATCCGTGGATCCGAAGTAATATTGAGGTTCAAGTGTTCCAGATCCCCGATTGCATCCAGGATCAACCGGTAGGTTTTTACATCTGCTTCCGCGCGAATCTCGAGCACGGGATTAATCCTGTTCCGGTCTATGAAATCGGCATAGGCATGAGAAATTTCAAATCGGCTGCCGCGGAAATAAATAGTTCCCTCGACGGCTTCCACTCGACCCGTCAGAGAGGGGTAGGCGGGGGTCCCCCGCAACGTCAATCGCAGGCTGGCGCGAAGCCGGGTCAGTTCATTTTCGATGAGAAGGCCGTTCTCAGAATGGATCTCGACATTCAGTCGCAAGCCCTTTAGCAGGGGTTCCGTGGTCAGGGGTCCCGATTGAAGAGGACTGCCGCCGGCCAATTGCTCCAGAAGGTTGAAGCTGCGAACATATTCAGCGCGGAGAACATGGATATCCCCCGAGAGAATTTGGACATCCCCGGTGCCGTTTAAAACCAATCTGGCATCTACAACGGAGCGCAAGTCTTTTGGATACGGGATGCGGGCATTCCGAAGCGATATGTTCATGTTGACGGCCTGAAGCCCCGCGTCCCGGTGTTCCAAAATGCCGGAAATCTGTATCGTACCCGAGGCGGAGGCGCCCCGAACATTTTCAAAACGCACCAAATTCCGTGAAAAAACCAGGTCCCCCTGCAAGCCGGCAAATTGAAAAGGGGAACCTTCCGAATCCAATCGGGCATCCAGCAATGAGGCCCTGCCTATAATGTCGGGGTTCCGCCGTGTCCCGCCGGCTCGAATGTTGAGAGCGGCGCCTCCACCCATCCTGATTTTATTGGCAAAGCCGTTTAAGACCCTGAGATTCAGATTTCCGATAAGGATCAGATCAAGCTGCGGGGTGTCCTCAAAAGGAATTTGTCCGCTTAAAACAAGACTGGTTCCATCTCCGACAAACCGAACGCTCTCCATCCGCAAACTGCGAGTATTGGCCGTAAAACGGATCGGGTCGGCGTTGTGCAGCTCATAATCCTGAATTTTAAAGTGAGCGCCGTCAACCTCGCCGCGCGCCAGCAGCGTTGACGGATTGCCGAAGTGTCCTTCGATCCCAACCGTTCCTCTTAAGGCTGTGCTGAAGTCTTTTAAATAGGACGGAACCTTGTCCCTAAGGAAAGTGCGGACATCCAGATTGTCAAATTCCAGGCTGAGGGCTCCCGGATAATCCGGCCCGGTGGAAACGCGGCCCTGAAGGATCAGATCTCCATAGCCCGACCGGATCCGTATTTTGCGCTGGATTGTCCGGGATTTGAAGCGAACGGTGCCCTTGCCGTATCCCAGGCTGCGGGAATTATATTGGAGCGAGTTCACCTCAACGGTCCCGTCAAAGGAGGGATCGTCGAGCGCGCCGTCCAGAACGCCTGCCGCGCTTACCAGGGCATGAACAGGCAGCTTCCGTCTCCGGACGAGGGGCAGTTCCTCGAGAGACAGGTTTCTCAAACGGACGTTCAGGTTCAAGTTCCGTCGCCGGATATCAATGGACCCTTCCGCCGACGCCTGCGCCGTGCCCCGCTCTATACCCGCATCCTGCAGCCGAAGCTGCTGATCGCGGATCTGCATTTTTGCATGCAGCGTGTCGAAAAATTCTCCTTTGTAGATGCCTTTGTCGATCTGTATTTCGCCTTCTCCCGCCCACTCCCCCTTTACGTAAGTTGCGGAGCCGCTGCCGCTCAGGCTTCCCTTCAGATCCGCAGTATCCGCACCGAAGTCCCGCAGCGATGCGATGGAAACCCGGCGCACCTTTCCCCGAAACCCGAAACTGGAGATCCGCTCAGGATCGGCAAGCTCCAGATTGAAGTCTCCTTCAACCGTCTGGATTCCGCTTCGGATGGAAGCATTGCGCAGGCGGAAATGCGGCGGAGCAAAGTCGGCCTGCACGGACAGTGCATCCACTTTAAAAGACCGCCAGGCGCTGTTTTGTGCGGCAATGTCCCCCCGATAGGTGATATCCAGAGCCGACCGGATGCGTACGTCGCCTTTGAATACATACCTGCCGCCTATCATTAAAACTTCCGGGCGTCGCGCTATCAGATCGGCAATCGGCGCGGAGAAACCGGCAAGCAGAATGAAGGGCTCGGATATCCGGCCGGTGGACAGTTCCAAATGAAAAGGCCCGTCCGGAAGTCCGGAGGCCTGAATCGTGGAATCGGGAGAGCGCAGATCCGCAGAGGTTATGAACACATCGCCCGTTCCCAGATAGATGAAACGGAGGCTGCCGCCCAGCGGAGTGCCGTCGCCGGATTGGGGGGCAGGCTGCGGGCTTTCGTGCACAAAGACATTACAATCCACCTTCAGATCTTCATCGCCGCGTTTCCAGGTAACAATGGAGGATCCATCCGCAGCATTCTGAAACCTCAGCAGCGGCAGATCGAGCAGCCGTCCGACCTGAAGGATGGGCACCCCCATTGAGCTTACGGCAACCCGGTTGAAATCTTTGTTGGCCTCCCGGAGTTGTATGTCGGACCGGACCTGGAAGCTCCCCTGCGCGATCTTTCCGGAAACATCGCGCAGATAAAGAACATCCTGTCGGATTTCAAACCGGCCGGCGACATCATGAAGATCCATGCCGCGATAGCCGCCGGCCCTGACCGAAAAATTCCCTTTGACCTTCACACCGTCGCGGTCGCAGCGAATTTCTGCCGCCACCCCGATGGCCCCATGGCCTTCCTTAATGGAAGGGTGCGCGAAACTCAGATCCTTTGCGTCATACAGTCCCGCAGCGCGAATCTGCAGCTGAGGGGAAGCCCAGTTTCGGAAAGACCCGGTCCCCGTCAACAGACTGTTACGATAGCGGAACTTAAAAAATTCCAGTTCCACACCCTCGGTGGAAAGGTCCGCATTCACGGAAAGATCATGGACGATGTCACGCGTTTCCCAAAAGACCCTGCCCCTTTCGTAAGCAAGCCTGATTTTGTAGCTGGGCTTTTCTTTTGAGTACCGAATTTCGCAATCCAGGTTTTTAAGCGAGAAGTTAAAGGGCTCCGTTCGTTCATTGATCTTGATTGCGCCCCGCTGCACCACAACCTTTGCGGCCTCCAGCCTCAGGGAGATTTTTAAGGACCGAAGCATCTCTTCGGGATTCCAGGAGGATCCAGCGCCGCTGGAAATAACCTCCAAGTGCGGGTTCGCCAGGTTCAGGTCCGACAACCGCAGGCGCAGGCGCCAGATGGAAGAAAGACGGACTCCCGCATCAATCGCATCGATCCTGAGGCTCACAAGGCCGGAGGCGGGAACCCGCGGCAAGAGAGAAAACTCTTCTATCAGAACGCGCCCACGAAATACGCGGCATTGGATACGGCCGATCCGACACTCCATACCCGTTGCGGCTTCAACTCTGGAAATAAGAATCTCCCGGACCATTTCCTGGAAACGGTCCGTCCGCAAAAACCGGACCCCCAACGCCGCAGCCGCCAGGAGCAGCGCCATCAGAACCCAAGGAGACACTGTGATCCATTTCCTCATGGTTCGCTCTCGCACCTCTTCGGCTTGGAAAACTCCGGGCTATTTGGGGTCATGGAAATACTCGATGCGCGAATTCCGACGGATTTCCTTTATCCATTGATCCAGCACGTCGTTGATTTTTTCTTCTCTCAGAATGGAGCGTATCTTCTCCGAGACCTGCTCGAGCGGCGGCAGCGCCACTCCGGCCCCCTGCAATTGGGGAGTCAGTCTTTCATTGTAGTAAGCTTCGATTTCTTCCGGCGATATGCGGATGAACGGCCGGAAGCGGAAATCCACAAATCTTAATATGGAGGTTTCCAGCCGGATGTACGAAAGAAGTTCAGATTCCTGCATACCGATGCGCTGCAGCAGTTCAGACAGCCCTCCCTTGGAGGCATAAGCTTCGCGCAGCGATTGCATGCGGGACTTTATCCGGCTTTCTTCTTCGGCAATATCAAAATTCTTCAGCTCCTGCCGCATCAATTCCTGATCAATCTGCCGCTCAATTTCCTCATCGCGTGAGGCCGGCGCGGCGGTGCTGCCGGGAAAAAGGATCGCATTGAGGCGGCGGGCCATATCCAGATCCCCTTCGGTAATGACTACACCGTTCACCGCGGCGACCAGACGATCTATTTCTTCTGCGGATGCAGACGGCGAAAAAGCGATAAGGGCGGCCAGGCAAAAGAGGGCTCCGCCGATGGCGGCGACAGTGCGTCCATATCGATCCAAGCCTGAGCGTGTGTTTCTGATCCTATGCATAAACTAGAAAGGAGGCCCGACCGTTACAAACAGATGTCCCGGATTGAGACCCCGCCGTGTGAGATCAGGAGATAAATTCATGTTATAGCCATAATCCGCCCGCAGAGGTCCGAAGGGAGTCTTGATTCTCAATCCTCCCCCAAGAGTGTGACTGAAACCTTTCAGCCCCATATCGCTGAGAGTCCGGAAAACATTTCCCGTATCATAAAAACCGGCAAAATGAATAAATCGGAAAACCGGGAAACGGATTTCCATCGACCCGACAAAAAGCGCGTTTCCGCCAAGGGGCTTGTTGGTACTGGGATCCAGCGGGCCGGCATAGTCCGTGTCGAACCCCCGGATGCTCGAACTGCCGCCGGCGAAAAACCGCTCGCTGAGCGGCAAATCAGGCCCTTTTTCGAGGGAGCGCCCTGCTCCCAAACGCAGGGAAGCCGCCAGCTGGAATGCTTTGGGAAGCCTTCGGTAATAACTGTTTTGAGAGAAAAAAGTGACGAAGCTTTGGCTGCTCAGAAATCTAGGAGTAAAGCCTAAGTCGGTTGAGGAAAAAAATCCCTTCGTCGGATCAAGGAACTCGTCCCGGGAATCCTTTACAAAAGCCGCCGAAAAGGTGGAAAAGTTGCGCGGACTATTTTCTCGCCCCAGCGAGGATTCCGGTATCTGCGGATTCAAAATGCGGACGTTCCGGAAGTTGTAGCGCAGCATGCCCCAGCTGTGGTCGGTAAAAGGGTGACTGAACTGATAGGATGCGCTGAAGCGCCTGCTGTCGAAGCTGACTTCTTTCTTGCGTCCGGCCGAGAAAGTCAGATAGGAATCAACGGGGACATCGCGGAACTGTGGCTGCTGAAGACTCAGAAGCGCCTGCTGCTCCATACTGCTTCCGCGGATCCGAACCTGTGCCCGGCGCGCCAGTCCCAGCAGATTGACATGCGTAAACTCGAGGGTTCCGCGAACTCTTTCCCTCTCCTGATAACCCAGACCATAGCGCACCGTAAAGCGCTTGGATTCCTGGAGACGGATGACAACATCCTGAAAGGGAGCGGAGGCATCCGTATTCCGTTGCGCCACGCGAACCTGGTCGAAGCCTCCCAATCCGTAGAGGGCCTGCTGCGTCTGCAGCATTTTTTCCAGGCTCAGCGGCTCATTTTCGCGCAGCCGGATTTTATTACGGATCACGGAGGATCGTGTTTTTTCATTTCCCAGGACCAGAATTCGTTCCACCACCGACTGAATCCCTTCCTGAATTTGAAACTCAAGCGGATAGGCATGATCCTCATCCGGAGATCCGCCCCGAACTGCAACCTGCGCCCATAGATACCCCCGGTCGTTATAAGCGGCCAATAAAGACTGCCGGTCCTTCTCCGCAAGGGCGGGAGAATAGGGCTTTCCGGGCGCAAGCCGGATGCGGGACATCAGGTCGTCCGCGGTCCATGCACTATTCCCACGGATCGCCAGAGACCGGATCCTCGACAGCGGCCCTTCCTCGCAAAGATAGGTGATGCCCACCTTCCTTTTCTTGTCGACGGGCTCGACAAGAGGCGTGATCCGTGCATTCAGATATCCGTAAGATTCATAGAGAGACTTCAGCGACTTCACGTCCTCCTCGAGCAGCGCCGCGCTATAGGGTGCTTCCGCGGAAAAAGCTCTTGGTTGAATTTGCAGCACGGCGAGCATTTCCCGATCCGGAACGAAACGGTTTCCCTTAAAACGGACATAGGATACGGTCACCTTATGATTGGGGACGAATTGATAATGAAAGACACGCACTCCGGCGTCGTCCACCGAGTCCCGTATCTGCACATCCGCTACGGAATAGCCCTGATTCCGAAGGTGCTCTTTCAGGTTTTCCAGGCCTTCATCCAATATTCTCCGATCAATGCCTTCCCCGGTAAGGATGGGCAGTAGACGGCGCAGCCGGTCTTTGTCGATTTTGAATCCATCCACAACGACCTTCATTTTCCCGAAATTGGATACGGTCAGCATCAGGTCCACCGCGTTTGCCGACGCGTCGAACGATTCCGTCATCTGCGCGACGGCGGCAAGAAATCCCTTTTTGATGAAGTGTTTCCTGAGGTTATCCAGGCGGGTGCTCAGAAGGCTGCGGTCATAGCGCTGCCCGACTCGAAAGCCGAACCGGCGCAGCACTTTTTCCGCATCGGCAGGAGGAATGCCGGAGGCTTTCAAAGAACGAACGACGGCAAGTCCGCCGGACTTCACTTCAAATATCGTATCCACCTGCCGGTTGTTTTCATCCGTGGTCACCTGCGCCTTTATCTGCGCCTGAAAATAGCCCCTTTCCTTCAAAAACTGCAGCACCGCCTGGCGGGACTCCTCCAGCCTGAGTTCGGTGAAACGCTGCCCGGTAGGCAAAGACACCCACTCCCATAGCGAGCGCCCTTTGAGATCAGGCCCGCCCTTCAGAGAGAATCTGTTGAAGTAGTAGTTATGAAGGAGACGGAATACTATAGCGACGGAATCCCCCGACGGAACCGCATCGACGCCCACAGCGGAAAACCGGCCGGATTCATATAGAAACTGAATCGCCCGCTTCACTCCGGTTCGCGTAAGCGCTTCGCCCGGCTTCATTCCGATGTAAGGATCATAGTGGGAGCGATTCAGCGGAAGATCCGAGCAATAATCAATGCGTTGGATGATTTTCCCGAACAAATCCGGCCGGACCCGGCCAGGACCGGAGGATTCCGCAGAAAACGGCCCGGCTGTATTGCAGAGAAAGGCTATGAGGGTCAGCAACGTTTTGTATGAATGCATCCGGACAGACAAATATGGGCTTCGCAAGGTCCTCCGAAGATCATGGAGCCTGGGCCTCCGCACGCCGTCAGATCAAAGATTGAATCGGAAGAGTATAACATCCCCCTCCTGTACTTGATATTCCTTCCCCTCGAGCCGCAACACACCCTTGCTTTTTGCCGCCTGAAAAGAGCCGAGCGCCAGCATATCTTCAAAAGAAACCACCTCGGCCTTAATAAAGCCCTTCTCGATATCGGAATGAATCACTCCTGCAGCCTGCGCTGCGGTGGTATGGCGCGGAATAGTCCAGGCCCGGACTTCCGGTTCACCTGCCGTGTAAAAGGAGAAGACACCGAGCAACTCGTAGGATTTCTGGATAATGCGATCGAGCGCATTTCCCGAGATGCCCAGATCCTCCATGAACATCCGGGCATCCTCGGGAGGGAGCGCCGCAATTTCCGACTCGATCTTGCCGCAAACCGCCGTGATACCGACATTGCGCAACGAGGCTTGAGGTTGAAGTCCGAACGACTCAACAACATGGTCAAGCTTCGAAGCATCC
The DNA here is from genome assembly GCA_964559085.1 of uncultured Acidobacteriota bacterium. Lineage (GTDB taxonomy): Bacteria > Acidobacteriota > UBA6911 > UBA6911 > UBA6911 > UBA6911. The sequence continues at coordinate 10,357 of CAZLHW010000057.1, forward strand.
TGATCCCCCGCATTGATGACGAGCATAATGGGCTTGGCGGAAAGAAACGTGAAGCCTCGAATGCGTCGCTCCTCCTCCGGAGTCAACTCCAGCTCGCGCAACGGCCGCTCACTTTCCAGAGTCTCCTTAAAACGCAACAGGATTTCGTTTTCCATTTCCAGCTCGACGGATTTTGCCTTTTTCAAATCCTTGGCAAGGCGCTCCAGCCTTTTTTCGATTATCGCCAAGTCGGAAAAGATCATTTCGAGTTCGAAAAGCGCGATATCCCGGAGAGGATCGATGCTCCCTTCGACATGCGGGAGATTGGGGTCGTCAAAACCGCGAACAACATGGAGAAGCGCATCCACGTTCTTCAGATTCGCAAGATAGGTCGCTATCTCCTTTCCCTGTCCGCCCGAGGCCGCTTTCCCCTCGCCCCTGGAAATTCCAGGAAGATCCACATATTCGATGGTGGCATACGTGGTCTTTTTGGGCTTGATGATTTCTGCCAGCTTATCAACCCGCGCATCCGGCACATACGCAATTCCGATATGGGCTTCCCTGCTGCCGCCCCAGGAGGAAGTATCCACTCTCCCCTGGGTAAGGAGCTTAAAAACCGTGGTTTTCCCAACCTGTGGCAATCCTACAATTCCAACCTTCATCCGTCTCCCCCGCGACTAAGTGGGTAATGTTACCACAGTCCACGAGCCTTTGAGTGTCGGAGTCTTTGATGCAGAGGGCCTGGGCCCTTCTGCAAACAAAAGGCAGCAGGGATGCAGCAGAACCACCCGGATATCCTTTTCCGGGCGTCCTCCCCGGCACACTCTCCTTTGCCAGGCGGTCCATGAGCAGAAAACATAAATAGGATCAATATTTTCCTTGACACAAAGACAGCAAACCACTTATTGTTTTGTGGTCAATGGTGGTTCGAAGTGGTCAAAAAGGGCCGCCAGAGAACACTTTCCTCTGAAATGATATTTCATTAACCAAGTATCTGGTGTAGTACGAGTCGGATATGCTTTTGGGCAGGTACTCAGCAAAGATTGATGACAAGTCTCGCTTGAGATTGCCTGCCAAATTCCGTCGCGAGATGCCGGACACAGTAGACAACGCCTACTACGTGACCAGCGACGATGGGTTGTGCGCGCAGATTTACCCGATACCGGTCTGGGAGAAGCTGGCGCGAAAGTTTCAGGAACATCCAAGAATGGATCCAGTAAAGATAAAGCTGCAGCGGTTAACCAGTTACTACGGGCTCCTGACACAGATGGATCCTCAGGGTCGGATTCTCATACCCCAGTCTCTCAGGGAAGACGCTCAAATATCCGGCGATGTGCTTGTCATAGGGAAAAGCGACCACTTGGAAGTCTGGAACGACGAGCTATTCCGGAAGAGTTTGAAAGAAAACCCTCTCACCTTGGCGGAGCGTGAGAGATTGGCTGAGCTGGGATTTTAGGAGGGATTTGGAATTCAGCAGTCAGGAGTCAGAATGCGGCAACCCCATTTCAAATCCAACCATACAGATCAACAAATCAGCTTCTGACTTCTGGCTTCTGGATTCCAACTTCTTGCCTTCGCAAACGGGGACACGGTGAGAGCGGCAGCGCGGAACGACATGACAGAGCATCCAAGAATTCCCGACGACGAACATCGGCCCGTCCTGGGGAAGGAAGTCCTGGACTTCCTTCAGTGCGGCCCGGGAGGAATTTACGTGGATGCGACAGTGGGCCTGGGAGGGCATTCGCAATCCATCCTGGAAAAAATTAAGCCGGGAGGCCTGCTGATCGGCATCGACCGCGACAAGGAATCCTTGGAAAAGGCAAGCAGCCGGCTGCGGCCGTATGCCGACAACGTGCGTTTGTTCCACGACAACTACAAGAACCTGCCGCTTATTCTCAATAATACGGCGGACAAGCCGGTAGACGGGATCCTGGTGGATCTGGGGGTATCCTCTTACCAGCTGCTTTCACCGGAGCGCGGGTTCAGTTTTCAGTCGGATGCGGTCTTGGATATGCGCATGGACCGGACGCAACAATGGAATGCGGCCGATCTGGTCAACAACCTGCCCGAAACGGAACTGGCCAACATCATCTATCGCTACGGCGAAGAGAGGCTCTCCCGCCGCATTGCGGCAGCCATTGTTCAGGAAAGGGCAAAAGCGCCCATCACGCGCTGTTCTCAGCTGGCATCCATCGTAAGCCGCGCGTTCAAGGTTCGAGGGCATCAAGCGATTCATCCGGCGACGCGGACATTCCAGGCTCTGAGGATTGCCGTCAACGAAGAGCTGGAGGGGCTGGACACCTTTATTACGGAAGCCTTCAGCTTTTTAAAACCGGGCGGGCGGATGGTAATGATCGCTTTTCATTC
>CAZLHW010000058.1:0-3496 GCA_964559085.1 uncultured Acidobacteriota bacterium
TGCCCAAGCCAGACTTCAGGCGCGCAGCGGATTTGGAACCAAGGACGCGGCCAGGATTTTCTGGGTGAATCCCGTAGCGGATCTCCGGGTTATGAACTTGCTGGAACAGTGCGGGGGAAGAGTGTGCGGCACGGAATATTTGTTTACGCATGCGCTCGATCCAATACCTGAAGACCTTGAACCGATGGAGGCGTTGGCACGCACGGCTCTGGCCGCTCCCATGGCCGGGCCTTCTTCGGACCGGGCTGATCGAATCTGCAGAGATATCCGGCGCTTTGGCGCGCAAGCGGTCGTGATTTCGCGCATTCCAGGAGCCAGCCATTGCGCGTTTGAAGGATCGGTTATTGGGGAGACGGTGCAGGAACGTATGGGCTTGCCGGTTATCGAAATCGAGGTTCCACCCTTGACCGACTCCATGAATCCTACCATCCGCACGCGGCTGGAAGCTCTGGTGGAAACCGTTAAAAGTGAAGCTTTTTCGTTGTGAGAGAAGGGTGCGCAATTATTGTCAGGGCAAGGGCGGTGTCGAAATCGGGATTCCATATTCCTCAACCGCTCCGTGGGAGCGAAACCTCGCGGCCCACAACCCGCCACAAAGCACAATGGAGGAAAGGCAGCAGTATGATTTTTGCTGGAATGGACATCGGCTCGCGAACCGTCAAGGCAACCCTGTTTGACGCCAAAAAGCAAACCCTGATTGCTTGCAAACTGAGGGATCAAGGCGTCGATCAACAGGCCTTGGCTCAGGAGGTTTACCACTGCGCGCTTCGTGAATCGGGACTGGACTCCAGCTGCGTCGCACGATTGGTTGCAACCGGATACGGACGCAACACGGTGGAGTTTGCCGATACGGCTATTACAGAGATTACCTGCCATGCCGCGGGCGTGCTCTATCTGCATCCGGATGCGCGTACCATCGTAGATATCGGCGGCGAGGACAGCAAAGTCATCCGGCTGGATGATCGCGGGAAAATCCAGGATTTCGCCATGAACGACCGCTGTGCCGCGGGAACGGGAAGGTTCCTTGAAATAGTGGCGCGTCGGCTCGAAGGGGATCTGTCTTCGGTGGCACAGGCGGCAACGTGCAGCACAAAACCCGCAGCCATCAGCAGCATGTGCGTGGTATTTGCAGAAACGGAAATTGTCGGGCTTCTCGCTTCCGGCGCCTCGATTGCGGACATCATGGCAGGCGTTCAGAAATCGATCGCTTCGCGCATCGCAGGCATGGTAGGCCGGCATGCACGCCCGCCTTTTTATTTTACCGGAGGCGTGGCGCTGGTGCCGGGAATGGCACACGCGCTGTCAAACGCTCTTGGGCAGCAGGTAAAGGTTTCGCAGAACGCGCAGTTCACTGGAGCCTTGGGAGCCGCCCTCATCGCATCCAGACAGGCAGCATAGATCCCGGATACTTTCCGGTTTGGGAGAATGGAAATGGCTATAGATTACGACAAAAGAAAACGCATCATGCAGCGGTCCATTCGGCTGGGGCATTGTATCTGCGATGCCGCGCAGCCTTGTCCCTGCGATCTTTTCAAGCAGAAAGATATTTGTCTCTGCGCCGGCGAACGAATGGAAGTTCCGGCGGGCCCGGTGGCTTTGACGCAATTGGTGGAAAAGGCCGGGTGCGCCTCGAAGATCGACCAGGCATTTCTCAAGGCCGCGCTCAAGGATTTGCCCTGTCTGGATGATCCCCGCGGGCTGGTGGGCTTGCCTGCCGGAGACGATGCGGGGATCTTGGATATGGGCGTCGGCACCGCCCTGGTTGAGACGGTGGATGTGTTCACGCCATCCGTGGACGATCCTTATCTTTTCGGGCAGGTGGCGGCGGCCAATTCGCTCAGCGATGTGTACGCCATGGGCGGCCGTCCGCTTACGGCTTTATCTATCGTGGGATTCCCCGTGCGCAAAATCGCCGACAGCGTTTTCCATAAAATCATGCGCGGCGGCATCGACAAAATGAAAGAAGCCGGAGTGCCCGTTATCGGAGGACACAGCATCGACGACAACCAGATCAAGGCGGGCTTCGCCGTCACCGGCATCATCCGAAAAGACCAGGTGGCCACCAACGCCAATGCAAAAGCGGGGGATGTGCTGATTTTGACCAAGCCGCTTGGCACAGGAATCGTAGCATTCGCCAAACAGATAGGGCGGGCGCGAGATGAATCGGTGAATGCGGCGGTCCGGTCGATGACAACGTTGAATAAAGCCGCCGCGGAACAGATGGCCGCATTCAAAGTGCACGCATGCACGGATGTAACGGGATTTGGACTTACCGGGCATCTGTGTGAGATGGCCTTGCGGAGCAATGTCGACGTAGAGATTTATTGGGATGCGCTGCCCTGGTTCCCGGGAGTTCTGCAATATGTCGCCGACGGCATTCTGCCCGGCGGAGTGGAACGGAATAAGGAATCTTGCGGCGACCGTGTTTTTGCAGGCGCCGGCGTAACGGAACCGATGCTGGACATGTGCTTTGACGCGCAGACTTCGGGAGGGTTGCTCATGGCGGTTGATCCGGCAGATGCCGAAGCGTTCCTTAGCGCATTGCACAAAGCCGGAGTTCCGGACGCCTGCATCATAGGCAAGGTCCGGCAGCAGGGCGCCGGCCGCATGTATGTTGAAACAACTGGAAAAAGGAGTTTGCCCATGCCGACACAAGATCCAAAAAACGCGCAAACCAAACAGGAATTCGCCTGCTGCACGGAGCCGGAGCAAACAGCCGCCTGCTGCAGCCCGGCGACGCCGTCATCCGCTTGCTGCGGCGAGGGAGCGGAATCCGCAGAGGACCTCCAGGCGGAGGCGCTTTACCAGAAGTTTCTTGCCGCGGTGGGCAAGCCGGGAAGCCTGGACGCCTTTACCAAGCAGGCGATCAATATTGCGCTTTCCGTGGCCACCCGATGTGAACCCTGCCTCAAAGCCCATTTGCAGAAAGCCCGGCAGAATGGATTCACCCCGGCCGAGATAGACGAGGCCGCATGGATGGGCGTCGGCTTTGGCGGATCGCCCGCGCTGATGATGTATTCGCGGATAAAAAATAGCAAAACGTAGGAGGGGGCGATTCCGGGCGCAGCCTTATTTTATGCGGTTTTCATGCTTGATTGTGCGCGTTGGATATCATAAAGTCTTATGCGGAGGTGACGGGGGCCCGGTGGCTCCCGCGGTCTTCAAAACCGTTGAGTCGCTTTACCGCGGCGGGTGGGTTCAACTCCCATTCACCTCCGCCAATCCCCATCAATCTTCAGCACGGTTTGCGGTCTCATGCTCGGACCGGCCAAGCCAATAGCAGGCGAGCGCTGCGGGAATATTCAACAGGAGAGTGGAGTGCCGGGATCCGGGAATAGTTTGCACTCTGAAATCGCTGAGTTCTCTCGATATCACATAGCCCCGATCGATCCCGTGTTCCTTGCAGAACTCTGCCATGCCCTTCAGATCCGCCAGTCCGGTTCGGTCGAGTGAACGATACTTTACCTCGAATGGCACCAGTTTCCCATCCACGTCG
>CAZLHW010000058.1:3506-12560 GCA_964559085.1 uncultured Acidobacteriota bacterium
CCGCCACGAGGAAAAACCGATGCTCCGCGCATAAAAGCGGGTGAAGATGTGTTTGAAGAATACCGTTTCCACGGCGCGGGCCAATCCGTCCGCGTCTTCAAGCAACGCTTTCCCTTTAAGAAGCACGCTGGGGCCTATGGCTGCATCTGCTAAATAGATTTTTGCGCGCGCACGAAGCACCTGCTTGCCATACCCGAATGGTCGAAGGCGATGGATAAGATGGGTAGCCTCCAGCAAGTCTATGTAACTACTCACGGTGGGGCGTTTCGCCTCCAGGGCGGAACAGAGAGCTGGAAGATCCAGCAAACCGCCGTCGTGCAGGCAGAGATAGAGAAACACCTGCTCGAGTTCGAGCACCCGCCGAACTCCAAAGAGCGCGGTCATATCCCGCTTGAGTACTTTGTCTACAATATCTTCGCGCAGCAGCTTTTGCGCCAATGAAATGCTCTCTACCTGCGCGCTTTGAGGAAAACCGCCGCGAAGGAGATACTCATGAAACAAGCCGATGAGCGGTCGCGAGTCTTCGGCCACGCGCATCCGGCGTTCCGGTTCCCAGTCAAACAGCTCTCGCAAGGATTCCACAGCCGGCAGCACCGGAATCGAGAGCCTTCTCAACTGGAGGTATTCGAAGAACGATAGCGTCGCCAGACGAATGGTCTGCCAGCGGCCAACGCCCGATTCCTGACCTTCGGTGACGAGCGGTGTTGCAGAACCGGTCACGGCAATGCGCCGCCGCTTTTCAAAATCGACCTGGTGTTTGACCCAGGTTTGCCAGTCCCGGGCCATTTGGATTTCGTCAAGGACTAGAAATTCCGGCCCCTCTCGCGGTGGCTCAAATTCGCGCCAGAGTGTCAGCAGGCCTTCCAATCCCAGAAGCTTCAGCAACGGATGGTCGAAGGTGGCATAGAGGACATTCGTGGGCACTACGCCCTGATTGAGCAGATCATCGATCGCCTGAAGGAACAGCGTTGTCTTACCTACCTGCCGGGCACCGGAAAGAAGAAGAGCCCTGCCTGCCGGCGGATCCTTTATCCATTCAGCAATTTCCCGAAATGCCGCGCGTCGCCAGTCGGGCAGGTCCGCGAAACGCCCGCCAGCCCACCAGGGATTATATTGTCGAAGAACTGCGAATAACTCAGGTTTCGACGCCAGCATGGTCATAGTTTGCCTATAAGCGACTATTAGTATAGGTATATTTTAACTATGTGGTATATTTAGTGCGTTTTTTCGGAAAATCAGCTGTCAATCCGAGAAATGAGCTGCCCATGATTTTTTTATGAAAAACCGAGCGCCAATCCCAAACCTGCATCCTCTCGGAATTTTCCTCGGAAGGGGCGCTCGCCGCCTACGGAACCGTCAATCGCGCGATTGCATTCTGAATGGCTTCGACCGCATGGCGGATATCCGCATCCGTTGTAGCGTATCCCAAAGAAAAGCGAATGGTTCCCATTGCATACTCCACCGGGACTTTCATGGCCTCCAGAACATGCGACAGAGACACCTTGTCCGAATGACAGGCGGCGCCGGGAGAGCAGGCGACAGTGTCGCTGAGAACGCTGACGATTCGGTTTGCCTCGATGCCGGGGAATGAAACGGACAGGGTGTTCGGAAGTCTCTCTGTTGGATGACCGTTGATTCGGATCTGAGGCAGGCGATTCCGGAGTTCCTCCTCAAGCAGATCGCGAAGTCGCCGCACTTCCGGAACGCAGCGTTCCATTTCTCGGGCAACCAATTCACAGGCCGCCCCAAGGCCGACGATGCCCAGCACATTTTCCGTTCCGGCCCGCCGCCCGCGTTCATGTCCGGCGCCGACAATGAGCGGCTGCAGTTCGATCCCCCGGCGCACATACAAAGCTCCGATTCCTTTGGGCGCATAAAACTTATGCCCCGCAACGGTAATCATGTCGGCGCCGAGAGACAGCACATCGACGGGTATTTTCCCGATCGCCTGCGCCGAGTCCGTATGAACTACTATATTTCGCTCGCGGGCCAGCGCGGCAACCTCGGAGATTGGCTGAATGGTGCCAACCTCATTATTTGCCTGCATTATGGAAATCAGGATGGTTGTTGAACGCAGCCGGGTTTTCAGTTCTTCAATCCGGACTTGTCCCGTCTCGTCAACCGGAAGATAGGTGATTTCAAAACCCTCCGTCTCAAGCACGCGGCAGATTTCGAGCACAGCCGGATGTTCAACCTGCGAGGTGATGATGTGATTCCCGCGAGATCGATGTTTGCGCGCGTAGCCGGCAATTGCGAAATTGTCGGATTCACTTCCGCCTGATGTAAAAATGACTTCCTCCGGGGCGCATTTTAGAAGCGCGGCAACCTGAGCGCGTGCCGCATCCACGGTCGTGCGCGCCAGGAGTCCAAACCGGTGCGAGCTGGAAGGATTGCCGAAGCCTTCGCGCAGATGAGGCAGCATTGCATTTGCGACAGACGGATGAATCGGAGTCGTTGCATTATAGTCCAAATAGATAGGCCGCATAATCAGTCACCTCTGCATAGAATTTACACGAATACGACCATAGGCGAGGGAACGAAATGGAAAGAATTAAAGCTCAGGGATCGGGACGCAGGGATCTGCTGCAGCGTTTTTGAGGGGCTGCGACAAAGAAAAGGTTTGCCGCAGCCCAAGGTTGGCCGACTACCTCCCCAATAACTTGGCTGTACTTGCCTTAACCCGAATGCCGAATGTCACACCGGGTGCAGGATATCCATAGACCTGCTGATAATCCATGCCGAACATGTTATTGACGAAGAACTGAGCCGCCAGATTATTCGCCAATTCCTTTTCAAAGCTTATATCCGCAACCGCGTATCGATCCAATTTATAGCCCCCCTCGCTTTTCCGCTCTCCGATGACTTTGAGGTCAAAGGCAATGCGGCTTTGTGCAGGGAGAGAATATCTTGCAGATACCTTGCCCTTGTTTCTGGGAGGAAGCTCCAGAAGAATCGCATAGGGCAGTTTTGTGGTAGGCGTATATTTGTTCTTCAAAAAGGAATAGTTGCCGAAAAGAACGAGCTTATCGGTCGGAGCCCAGTTGAATTCGGCCTCGACGCCATAGAATTTCATAGTCTCGATCTGATAGGCATAGGAACCGCTATAGTAAATGGAAGCGGTATTGTGGACAAAGTAGTTGCTTGTGTTGACGTAGTTGCCCGCAACCCGCACATCGAGCTTTTGGGTCAGCCGGCGATAAATGCCGGCGTCATAGCTGAGACTGGTTTCAGTCTTCAGTGAGTCCGTGAGCATGGCAGATGCCCAGCGTGGGCGCTCTCAACACCCGGGGAAATGATAATCCCGGTTAAACGAAGCGAACACTTCCGTGTCCGCATTGAAGCGGTATGTTGCCGTGAATTTGGGCAATAACTCCTTGGTATAAATCAGGTGCCGTCGACTGACGGATTCACCGGGAGCCTTATAGGCATAGCTGAATTCCCGGACGTGCATGTAACGCAACCCCATGTTCAGGGTCAGTTTGTTCGTCACGGCAAACTGGTCTTCAACGTATCCTCCCTGAATTCTATAAATGTCGGGAGTGTTGCGAACCTCCATTCTTCTCTGGCTGTAGCCTATCGCAAGAGAATGTTTCGCCCAGAAATTCATCTGATAGTCGGCCATGACGCCGAACGTTCTCTCCTGGGCATTGCCCTGCCCGTAAAAATACTGCACGAGCTTCTTGTTGGACAACTGCCAGGAATAAAAGTCCTCGGAACCCCGGTCCTGCCAATATTTGACGGACAGGTTTGAGTGACCGAGCGGCTGATCGTAACTGAGGTCGGCGTGAGTCTGTTTTTTTACCTTATAGGATTTGCCGCCCGGATAGGAAATCAGTCGACCCAGACGAATGGTATCCGCATCTTCCGGCACAATCGGATAATCCGGATCGTAGTCAGAATACTTGCTGTTTGGGTCATTGACCACAGGGTAGCCATGCTCCAGGTCGGATCTCTTGAAGGAAGCCGTCAGAGATCCTTTCCACGGAAATGAATAGTCCAGGCGCCCATTGAAATCCATCCCATTCCAGTAGTTATTTCTCAAAAAACCATCCGATTCCCTGCTGCCGAAATTGATGAAATAGCCCAACTGGCCGACGCCGCCGGTTATGGTTCCTCTCGTGTTCCATGTATTGAAACTCGAGTAGGAGACATCCGCGGAGGCCTTGGGGACAAGAGAATCTCCCTTCTGCCCCTTCTTGGTAATGATGTTGATAATTCCGCCCACCGCGTTTTCATAACGGGCGGAAGCGGAACCCCGGATGATCTCTATGCGTTCGATGTTGCCCGTTGTCAGACTGGACCAGTCCACAAAGGTATCCGCACCTGCGGTGGGCGCCGTGATCGGCCTGCCGTCCACGGCCACCTGGAATCGGCTGTCGTCGAATCCTCTCATCATAACGACCTGCTGGGGATCGGCGCCGCCGGTTCCCTGTATGATGTCGATACCCGTCATATGCTTGAGGACATCCTCGACTCTGTCGACGGAGCTGCTGGCGTCAAACTTGGTCATGTCGATGACGGTTTTGGTGGGTTCCAGGGTTACCGCTCCATCCTGAAAACCGGACGTGACCGTGATCGTCTCCGGCGCAATGGTAAGCGTTGGCTTTGCTTTTTCCTTTTCCGAGGCATCCGCGTTCGGAGGGCTGCCGGCCTGCTCCTGCGCCAATGCCGCCTGGCAGCACACCAGGCAGAAAAGCAAAACGAATTTGATGCATCTATACATGAATTAACCTCCTGTTTCCTTCATTGATCCGACATGCAAAATTTCGTAAGCGGGTGTTAGCGCGCACCTCCTTTCTTCTCCTCCGGCAAGTAGGAATAATCCACAATGCCTTTCAGCGACACTTTCCGATCCAAAAACCCGAACTTGAATAGAAGATCCTGCTGTCGATCCAGATTTTCGAGGCGTTCCCGTCCCCCGCCGCTCAGATCGCGCAATGCACACTTTTGAGCCACCTCGTCGGAGACACTGGTATATTTGGCTATATGCCGTCTGGCGGCTTTCTCATTGGTTCTGATGTAGTCGAAGGACCGGACAAGCCCGCGCAGGAATGCCCGCACTTCATCCGGGTGCGCGGCAAGGTATTTCTCGCTGAAATAGACGCCCGTGAAGACGTAGCCGGGCACAATATCGTTGAAGGACCTCAACATGCGGCTGACACCATGCGATTCAAGCATGGTTGCGGTGGGGTCTCAGGCAATTACAACATCCACCCTGCCTGTCTTGAGAACGGCTTCATGCTGCATCGGCTCGCTCATTTCCAAGCCCAGGATGAGATTCACATCGCGTGTCGAAAGGCCGCCCTTTTCCAGCGCCTGGTACACCATCATGCGGCTGCCGATATCCCCGCTCACGGCAATTCTTTTGCCGCGCAAATCCTTCAATGCATGTATGGGTGCGTCCTTTCGAACATGCAATCCGCAATGGGTCCCGGCATGGGTTCTTCCCAGCCAGGCAACCACTTTAATGGGAAGCGATTGCTGGGCGGCGGAATAAACCTGGGAAATGCCGATCACGGCCGCCTGAATTTCATTCTTGTAAACAGCACCCAGCGTATTGGCGGCCCCCGTGAGGTTGGTCAGTTCCACGCGCACGCCTTCGCGCTCGAACAGTTTTTCTTCAATACCCACAAAAAACGGCAGATCATCGATCACGCGCGAATAGGCAAGCCGTATCACGGGCATTGTCTTATTTTGAGGCTGCGGACTGCCGGCAAAAGCATAATTCAAAATGAAACGAAGGAATATTGCGGCAGCTCCGATGAAAAGAATTTTTCTGATCATGCTTTTTCTTCCCTATATCCTTCCCGCAGCCAGCGTATCCAGGTGCCAGCCTACAAAATGCTTTTGCAAGGCTCGGGCCACCCAATCCATGCAGAAGCCCATACCGGAAAGCGTCAGGATCCCGACAAACATCCTGTCGGTGGCGAAAACGCGCTGGGCGTCGATTATCAGAAACCCGAGCCCGGCGTCGGCCGCCAGCATTTCAACACCGACAATGGCCAGCATGGAAATGGCCGTCGAAATTCTCATCCCGGTGAAAATCACCGGAAGCGCGGCCGGCAAAATTACCTTTGTCCAGAGCTGCAGCTCGCCGGCGCCCAAAGAGCGCGCCGCTTGTATCAGCTTCCCGTTCACGCCCTTAATTCCGGCCACCGTATTCAGCAGAATCGGAAAGAAGCAGGCTTTCAGAACGATGGCGATCTTCGAGCCGTTGCCTATCCCAAACCAGATGATCACCAGCGGCACCAACCCCAGCGTAGACACCGGGCGGATCAGCTCAAAAACAGGATCCAGCAAATCTTCCGCTTTACTCGACCAGCAGATGAGAATTCCCATTCCCAATCCCAGAACCGCGGCCAGAAAATATCCGCCGACGGCCCGATAAAGGCTTATGCCCATATGCCGAAACAGTTCGCCGCTGACCGCCATCCGCGCCATCGACCGCAAAATGGTCGTTGGCGGCGGCAAGAAAAAGGGATCCACCAGCTCAAACCGGCCGACACACTCCCAAGCCAGGATGAGCAGGATGGGGGACACCCACCTTTTTGCAGGAAAATGAGCGTCAGTTCTTTTGGACTTCATCCCAAACCAGATCCCTTACGTAGCGCTCATATCCTATGAACTCGGGCGACGTAAAAATTTTGCTGCTCCTTGGCCTTGGCAGGTCGATTTTTGCCGAGCCCCGGATTTTGCCGGGACGCTTGCTCATCACGACCACCCTGTCCGCCAGGTACACAGCCTCCGGAATGCTGTGCGTGACAAACAGCACCGTCGATTCCGTCTGCTGCCAGATCCGGAGAAGTTCTTGTTGCAGCGTCTCACGGGTCAGCGCATCCAGCGAAGCGAACGGCTCATCCATCAGAAGCACCTTCGGCTCGTTCGCCAGCGCTCTCGCTATAGCTGCTTTCTGTTTCATTCCGCCGCTGAGCTCATGAGGATACCGATGCTCAAACCCATCCAGGCCGACAAGGTTTATGTACTTGGCCACGATTTCCCGGCGCCTCTCTTTCTGGATACCGCGGATTTCCGGACCGAACTCCACATTTTTCCAAACCGTTCTCCAGGGAAAAAGCAGGTATTCCTGAAAAACAATGGCGTGCCCCGGGTCAGGACCTTCGACCGGGCGGTTTTCCAGGAGCAATGTTCCGCTGGAGACGGATTCCAAACCGGCGACCATGAGCAGGAATGTTGTCTTTCCGCATCCGCTCGGCCCGACGATGCTGACAAACTCGTTCGCTTCGACCTGAAGATTAAAATCCTCCAGCGCTGCAGTCGGATCCCCGCTGCCGTTGGAATAAATCTTTCCGACGCCTCTGGCATCAATAAGCGCCATTCTTCTTCCTCAACTGCATCTGTTCGATAAAGCCTTCAATACGGATTCGAAGCTGGCCGACATCCGACTGAGAGTAGTCGGTGACGATATGAAGAAACGGCAGGCCAAACTTGCCCTTAACGATTTCGGCGACTCGATAAGACTCGATATTAAAGCAATGGCACGATTGCCAAGTTAAATCGAGCACGCCATCCACGGAATAATCCCGGATCAAACGGTCTATCTGCTCAAATCTCGTGTTATTGGGCGTCATGCAGGCGCAGGTAACCCGAAGGTATCTTTCCGCAATAGCCTCGATCGGATCTTTGTTTTCGTCGACAAGATCATCGGAGCGCGTGACGCCGCCGCATCCCTCTTGACAAACCACTACGCCGCCGCATTCTTCCACAAGGCGCAAAACCTTGTCGCAGCCAAGGCTGTTGCCCAAGCCTGTCCAGAGAACCCTCGGCCTTTCCGGTTCGCAGGCATACTCCTTGTTCTCTATCCTCCGCTGCAGTTCCCGAAGCAGGCCGGCAAGCTTTTCTCTATATTCCTGCCGGTTTACGGTGTAGTGAAACATGGTCGTCAGCCCGACCAAATCGACCCCCATTATGGGCACCGGGATATGTTTGCGGCAGGCATGGATTTCCTTGAGCAGAAGCCGTTCCTGGTTCAACTCTTTAATGGTCTTTTTCAAGTTCTCGTCTGTGATTTCCAATCCGAGCTGACGATTTAGAAAAGTCTTTAGCTTTTCAACTTCTTTAATCCAGTGCGCGATTGCTTCCGGTTCTTCCGGCTTCTGGGGGAGATCCATTACGTGCATGGGCTTTTCTCTTGCGAGAAGCTCATACATCTTTTTGCGCCCATCGCAGGTTGTTTCGCCGACGATGCAATCCGCCAGCGGAAACAAGGGGCAGGTATTGTTGATAGCCCGGCCGTATGTTGCTTTGACCATCGGACACTGATCGACAGGAAGAACCTTCTCTGCCTCCGCAATAGGCTCCTGTGTTGTCCCGCACAATCCGACAGGGATGGCGTCTGCGGCCAAAACCAGCTCGCTTGGGAAGTAGGAGCATAAACAGCCGACGACCTTCTTCCCCTCGTCTTTAGCCATCTCCAGCCTGTAAGCCAGGTCGGTTCGCACTTCATTTACGGTCTTATTGGCTTTCAATTCCATATACTTTATCTCCTCCGGCGGAAATGCCGGAATCCCGCCGCCGTTGATCCAGAAAGATTTCTCTTGCCAGCACGGCCGCTCCCAACGCGCCGTTCAGCTGCGGATCCTGCGCCACAGACGAAAAACGTATTTCCAGGAAATCCTCCAAAGCTTTTTTTGCGCCGATGTTTTTAGCCACGCCGCCCACGAAAACCCCTTCCTGCGCCAAACCAATGCGCTTGACCATATTTCCTATACGTTGGGCACCAGCTGCATGCAACCCTGCCGCGATATCGTGTTTCAGGTTTCCGGATGCCAACAGGGAAATGACTTCCGACTCGGCAAACACAGCGCAGGTATTGTTGATTGAACAGGGATTCCGTGATTGCAGCGCACAGTGACCTATATCCTCCAGGCTGATTTCAAGGGCTTTTGCCATCACTTCCAGAAACCGTCCGGTGCCAGCAGCGCATTTGTCATTCATGGCGAAATCCACCATATTTCCGCGGGAATCGACCTGAATTACCTTGCTGTCCTGCCCCCCGATGTCTATTACCGTTCGCACTTGGGGATTGAGATAATG
>CAZLHW010000059.1:0-12542 GCA_964559085.1 uncultured Acidobacteriota bacterium
AGGCGGGGTTTGGTGATGTCGCTCAAGTCGATTGATTGCGATGTCCCCCTTCTTGATGCTGCCAATGCAGTGGTTAATGCCGGGAAAATAGGGCCGCTGCCTGCAACCCGGCAGGTTCATTAGAACAATATCCGCCTGCTTGTTCTCTTCAAGCGTTCCCGGCCGATCGGCCATGCTGATGGAATAGGCGCCGCCCTCGGGATCCTCGCCTCCGTGATCTCGCGAATGTACTCCGCACGCGACCGGGCTGTTTCAGGGGGCCATGGATACACACCGGGAAAAGCAGGGATTCGGTCTAAATCAGACATGGCCTGGCCCGTTCCGGGTGCATTACCTCCGCGGAGGGGGACACGTTGCGCGATGTTTTTTAGAAGCAGTATGGATTCTCTACCTCTTGCGGTTCAGCGCAATGGCGGTGACGTCATCGTTCAGCTCCGCCCCGCCGACAAATCGGATTATGTCGGAATGCAAAGCCTTCAAAAGCCCGGATGCGCTGTTCTTTGAATTACGGCGTATGGCTTCAATGAACCTTCCCATATCGTAGAATTCGCCATCGGCATTCAGTGCATCCAGTGCGCCGTCGCTGGCAAGGAGCAGGGTGTCTCCGGGCTCCAGCCGGAAAACCGCTTCCTCGTATTCGATGCCCTCCATCAATCCCAGAGGGACGCCGGGCAGATTCAGGCGGGAAACCGTATCGCCCCGGATCAGAAAGGGAAACGGCATCCCGGCATTTGCCAGGATACCGGTCCCGGTTGCCAGCTCGATCCGGCAGTAGGCAACGGCAATATAATTGTTTGACGGATAGCGCGCAATAAGGTTGCTGTTCAATAGCTTCAACGCTTTTGCCGGGGATAGCGCGCTGGAGAAACAGGTCTGCAGCTGTCCGCTGAAGACCGCTCCATAGAGGGCTGCCGGAATGGATTTGCCGGAAACGTCGCCGATAACGATGGAGAGCATCCCGGAATTATGTTCGAAATCGTAAAGGTCTCCGCCGACCTCGCGCGCTGGATGGTATTCGGCGCTCATCTCATATCCATCCAGACTGGGGCATTGCGCCGGAAGTATATATCGCTGGATATCGCCCGCAATCTCCAGTTCACGGGCGAGGCGCTCCCGCCGGATCAACTCCCTGCGGAACTGCGCATTTTCTCTTGCGAGACGGTACGCTTCGAGGCCGCGCTCCACGGTGATAAGCAAATCGGGGGGGTCCCAGGGTTTGACCATATATCGGTAGACTTTACAGCTGTTGATGGCCTCCATCAAAACGTCGACATCGGTAAATCCCGTAAGGATGATGCGGACAGCGTGCGGCAAAATATCCAGCGTCTGCCGCAGAAACTCCACGCCGGTCATGTCCGGCATCCGCTGGTCGACAATCATCACGGCGATCTCATTATGGCGATGGACAAGATCCAGCGCCTCCCGCCCGGAACCGGCAGTCAGCACCGGGTAACGGTTGACAAAGGTACGCTGCAGCTTCTGAAGATTGGCGATTTCGTCGTCGACAACGAGAATGGTTTCTTCGACCATGGTCGGCAAACACTGTACTGCACTCCGCCGTTCCGTTCCACCGATTCGTGGTGATTGGTTGTTCGGAAATGGGCTATTTGCCATTTGACAAATAACCATTCACAAATGAGCAATAACCGGTTTAATAGAGGGCCATGGCGGCAAACGTAACCGCGGCGCCGGCGTTTAGATCCGCCCATTGCCGGTATTGAAGAAGTTTGCCCTGCGGATGATCCATGCAGCGCAATGTCATATAAATGGATGGATAGCCGCAGACCCGTCGGCTGTCGTTGTCGGCCGCAATCGACTGGAAGAGGCCTTCCGCGTCGCCGCTTGCGGCAAGACCCAGAAAAGCTCTGTCGACGCGCTCTATTTCCCGGAGCGATTCCTCCGTTGGACCGGCAGGGTCCCCGAAGCGCACTCCGACATGAGCCAGATCCGCCCCTGCAATGATGCAAACGCGACCCTTGTGTTCCGCGATCGTTTCCCGAAGGGCTTTTACGACTTTGTTGATCTCAGGATCCTCTGCGGCCGTCCTGCCCGCCGAATAGATGTCATGAAAGGATCCCACAAGGATCGGAACAATGCGGAAATCCTGCTTTCTTCCAAGGATGTACCTCAGACAAACGGCCTGGAACTCGATGGAGTGTTCCGCCCGGTGCGGAAAATCATCGGAATATTGATGATCGAGTTTGGAAAAAAGCAGCTCAATAAAGCCTTCATCGGTTTTTGCCGCGCCAAGAGGCGTTTCATAGGTTTTGCCGCGTATGGAGAACCGCTGGTGCATGGGAGTATGGCAGGTCCCGAATATAATAAAGATATCCGCGCCCGGATGCTCCGCGAGTGCTTTATAGGCATGCGCATACGTTGGGCCCCCGCGCGAAAAATCGATGTGGGGCGCAATCAGGCCGCGAAGAGGGCGGGAAAAATCGGGGCAGAGGCTATTTCCGGGACCTTCAGGATGTTCAAAAATTCTCTTGAGTTGCGATTCGAGTTGCCCGCATTCATCCGGGTAGGATGAACCGGCATGCCTCGCGGGGCGGTATAGACTGCTTTTAAATTCCTGAACCAGCAACTCATAGTGGTTCCTGAATCGCGGACTGTCCAGATAGTATTGCTCATCGAGCTGCCGGACCAGTCCCTCCAGAGCCTCCATCGGCAATATATCTCCGGTCGCCCGGGCAAAATCGGCTTGAATGTCGCGCAACGAATGCTTCCCGTCCATTCGCGAGACCAGAAATACGTGCACCGGGTTGAGGAATACGGGTCGCTCCGCAAAGCCTTCCGGATCCCGTAGGCAAATAAAGTCCTGATTGTCTGCTTTGACCGGGAATACTTCCACGGCCCGGATTCGGGGATTCGAGCCGTTCGAGCCGTTATCCTTTTCAGGCATGCAGCTCATAAACCGGCGCGCAGCTCCGCCGCGATTTCGCGGGCAATGCGACGCGCTTTTTGAATCTCTTCCGGAGCGAAGGAGATGGCGCCCACGGCCGGGTGCCCGCCTCCGCCGTGCCGCTCACAAAGGGCTGCAAGATTCTGAGTGCGCGGGCGAGGACTCCAGGGATTGGATCCGACGGATATTTTCGCTCTGTAGCTGGACAGACTCACGCCGACGCAATAGGTCGCCTGGGGGAATAGATAGTAAGGAATAAACTTGTTATAACCCTCCAAGTCGTGGCCGCTTACATCAAAAAAAATCGTGCCGTCCGCGCATTCGGCGTTCTGACGGATGATGTCGATAGACCGGAGATGCCGTTCATAAAGAGGCCGGAAGGCATCCTGCACCCAGGATACTTCCATTATTTCACCCAGCGGTTTTTGCTGGAACTCGGTAATCAGACCGCAGATTTTTGTGCTGTCTTTCACCCCTTCTATGACCATCATAAGTTTCATGGCCGGTTCGGCAAGCTCAACGGCGGATTGCGCGCTCTTGAATTGGGCGCCGTCAATAATATCGGCCCAATGGATCAGATCCGTCAGCTTGCTGGAATCGAATCCGAAATGCTTCTTCAGCATCTCGACGATGAACTTGGTGCAGGACTTATAGGTGGGATCGTGAAATTTACGCCCGCTCCTGTCGGCTCGGAAATGGGCTTCGTCTTCGGCGGTAAGAAACGCGCTTTGATGATGGTCGAACCACCAGTTCAGGCGCGGGTCGCTGGAATATTTAAAATCCACGATGGCATTTTCATCGCCGTCAAACTGGACATCCAGAAACAGTTGTCCGGCGCGGTGCGCCAGCCCTTGATAGACAAATTCCGTATTTTTGTCGATTGCATTCAGATAAAAGTTGCTGAAAACGGAAGCGGACGCCAGACCATCGAAACAATTATTGTGAAAGTAAATCTTCATCTTTCCCATAGGGTTCCGGATCTAGTATTCCTTCATAAACGGCCGACTTTCGCGCAGCGGGCAGCCAAAAGAATTGAACACACTACCATACTGCCCCGCATATTTCAATTTTCCCTGAATCCTAAGATGCGCCGCGGATTTTCACCGATTGACCGTGTCGTGCTCGGGGCATGGAATTTTATCCGCCGAGATCTGTGAAGTTCCGCGGTTCTGATTTCGGACTTCCGGAAATTTGGCTGGCGGGATTGCAGGCCCGATGCTATACTAAGCCCTTTATTTTGGGTGACTCCGTCTGGGGTGTGCCCGACGAATGAGGTCGATATGAAAGAAGGAATTCATCCCAAATACCATAAAGTGCTGGTAACCTGCGCCTGCGGCAACAAATTTGAAACTCGCTCCACAAAGCCGGAAATCAGGCTGGAGATGTGCTCCGCCTGCCATCCATTCTTTACCGGAAGACAAAAATTGATTGATACCGCCGGGCGCATCGAACGCTTTCAGAAGCGTTACGGCATGAATAAGGCCGAAAAACCGGCCGGCAACTGAGACACTCCATGGCGGAACGGAAATCCAATTCGTCTCCCGAAGATATCCTGGTAGGGGGGCAGGCGGTCATTGAGGGCGTGATGATGCGCACTCCCCATGCTTATGCCGTAGCGGTTCGGCGGGCCGGCGGCTCGATCGAAGTGAAGCGGGAAATCGTCAAGCGAGTATCGGATTATTGGAAGCCGCTATCTTGGGCCGTCATTCGCGGCTTTGTCGTCTTGGTCCAGTCCCTGGTCCTCGGCCTCCGCGCGCTGAATTATTCCATTAACGTCTCCATGATGGATCTGGAGCCGGAGGGAAAGCCCCAAAACAGCAAGAAGATCGGGAAACAAAGCAAGGGTCTTCCCATAGCTCTTTCCATGATCCTCGGGGTCGGAATGGCTGTATTTTTATTTATCCTGGTTCCGCTTTGGATTACCAGCTGGCTGCGCGGCTATTTTCCCGCGATTCAAAATTGGGTTGTCTTTAACCTTGTCGACGGCCTGATCCGCGTTCTTTTCTTCCTGAGTTACATCCTCGGCGTAAGCATGATGAAGGATATCCGGCGCGTATTTGAGTATCACGGCGCCGAGCATAAGGTTGTGCACACCTGGGAAGCCGGCGAGGATCTTACGGTGGAGAACGCCCGCAAAAAAACCACGCTCCATCCCCGCTGCGGTACAAGCTTCCTGATGTTTGTGATGGTTGTCAGCATCCTCGTGTTCTCGGTTTTCAAATTCGACGCTTTCTGGGCAATATTCCTCTCCCGCCTGGTGCTCATTCCGTTGGTGTCCGGCCTGTCTTATGAGCTCATACGCTTTTCCGCGCCAAGGTGCCGCAAGGGTTTTTTCCGCCTCATTGTGGTTCCCGGACTGGCCTTGCAGCGCATCACCACGAAAGAGCCCTCGGATGACCAGCTGGAAATCGCCGTCCATGCACTCAAGCAGGCGCTGGATCTTGAGGGCATTAAGGCCCGCGAAGCGCAGACGGCTGCTTAGCGGGGTCCCCCGCACTCCCTGTTTTCCCTTCCCAAATTTTCGTTCGGATGCCCTATGATCGACAAACTCAATGCGCTTGAAAAGAAATTTGAAGAATTGAACGAGCAGCTGGCGGACCCGGCGGTTTTCGCCGATCAGGCCAACTACCAGAAGATCGCCAAGGCGCATCGGGACCTGCGCGCTGTAGTTGAGAAATTCCGCGAGTACAAGGAAATTCTGCGCGGGATAGAGGACAGCCGGAACCTCAGCGCCACGGAAACGGATCCCGAAATACGCAAACTTGCGGAGGAGGAACTGGCCTTGCTGCAGGAAAGGGAGGCGGCCTGTCAGAAGGAACTCCAGTTATTGTTAATGCCGAAAGATCCGAATGATGAAAAGAACGTGCTCCTGGAAATTCGGGCGGGGACCGGCGGCAATGAGGCAACCCTGTTTGCCGCGGAACTCTTCCGCATGTATTCCCGGTTCGCGGAGCGCATCGGGTGGCGCGTAGAAATCATGGAAGAGCATGAATCCGAAGTCGGCGGATTCAAGGAAATCATCGCCATGGTTGAGGGCGACCGCGTCTACAGCAAACTCAAGTATGAAAGCGGCGTCCACCGGGTCCAAAGAGTGCCGCAGACCGAAGCCAGCGGCCGGATCCACACTTCGGCCGTGACCGTTGCCGTTATGCCCGAGGCGGATGACGTGGAAATTGAAATTGATCCCAAGGATATACGCATTGATACCTTCTGCTCCTCGGGGCCGGGAGGCCAGTCCGTCAACACGACCTATTCCGCCGTGAGAATCACGCATATTCCCACCGGACTGGTGGTGTCCTGCCAGGATGAGAAATCGCAGATTAAAAACCGGGCGAAGGCCATGCGCGTCCTGCGTTCCAGACTTTATGACATCGCGCTGCAGGAACAGCAGAAGTCCATTGCGGAAAATCGGCGCAGCATGGTTGGAAGCGGCGACCGGAGCGAGAAGATTCGCACGTACAATTTCCCCCAGAATCGCGTTACGGACCATCGCATCGGACTGACGGTGCATAACCTTTCCGGTTTTATGGACGGCGATATCGGCGAGGTCCTCGATGCGCTGTTTACCCATTATCAGGCGGAGAGATTAAAAGAAGCTGTCTGATGCATTCGCCATTGATGTCCACGGATCTGCTCGGATTCTGGTTGCGGTCGATCTGTGAGAACCTGTGTTTCAAGCCGGTATTTCATGCATACGATTGACAGTATTCGATCCTGGGCTTCGGAAGAGCTGCGGCGGGCGCGGGTGGATGCCCCAACATTTACGGCGGATCTCCTGCTGGGCTTTGTGCTCGGCTGCGATCGGGTTCGGATCCTCAGCCACGGAGAGGATCCCGTTCCGGAACAAGCCTGGCTTGAATTGCGGGGTCTGGTTCTGCGCCGGGCAAACGGCGAGCCGCTTCAGTACCTGACCGGCGAGCAGGAATTTTTCGGATTGCCGTTTCGCGTTATGCCCGGCGTCCTGATCCCGCGCCCGGAAACAGAGATCCTGGTGGAAAAAACACTTGAATTGATGCGGCGGGAATGCCGGCAAGCAGTCCGTTTTGCGGACATCGGCACCGGGTCCGGATGTATCGCGGTCACGGTTGCGCATGAGGTGCCGTCCAGTCTTGGGTGGGCGGTGGATATTTCGGCCGAAGCCGTCCGCATAGCGCGCGATAATGCCGCGCGACATGGCGTTGCGGAACGGCTTTTGTTTGTCCACTCCAGCCTGCTGGATTGTTTCCCGACGGGTCCGTGCTTTGATTTTGTTGTATGCAATCCTCCCTATGTTGCCCTTGATGAATATGATAGTCTGCCCGGCGAAGTGAGAAATCATGAGCCGCATGAAGCTCTGTTTGGGGGGGCTTCCGGGTTGGATGTGTACCAGCGGCTCCTGCCGGAGGCTTCGCGCCGGCTGGCGGACGGAGGCTGGCTTCTGCTTGAAATCGGCGCAGGTCAGGCGCCGCAGGTCGGACAGCTTGTTGAAAACGCAGGCTTCAGTTTGCAGGAGATTTTGAAGGACTTGCAGGGGATTCCGCGCTGCGTCGTAGCGCGCAGAATATCCCGGGAGACATAATGGATAAAATTCGCGTGGTTGGGGGGAACAGTCTATGCGGACGAGTCGACGTCAGCGGCGCCAAGAACGCGGCGCTGCCCGCGATGGCGGCCGCGCTTCTTACCTCGGACACCCTTTATCTGGAAAACGTGCCTTACGTCCGGGATGTTCTGACGATGCGCAATCTGCTTCGCGATATGGGCGCTGAAGCCGAGGTTTTCGAAAACGGAACGGCTGCTCTGAAGGCTGCGGACATCCGTTCCTGCGAAGCTCCCTATGAACTTGTAAAGACCATGAGGGCCGCAATCCTCGCGCTGGGACCGCTTCTCGGAAGATTCAAAAAGGCAAGAGTGTCGCTGCCCGGCGGATGCGCCATCGGCGCCCGGCCCGTGAATTTGCACCTTATGGGGCTCGAGCGCATGGGCGCCCGATGCGATGTGGTTCACGGATATATAGAGGCATCGACCGAAGGGCTGCATGGAGCCTATATCCTGATGGAGACCGTAACGGTCACCGGGACCGAAAATCTGATGATGGCGGCGACGCTGGCCGAGGGCGAAACCGTTCTGGACAACGCGGCGTGCGAACCGGAAGTAAGCGATCTTGCCGACATGCTTCGGGCTATGGGCGCGCAGATTGAGGGGGACGGCACGCGAACGATACGGATCCGCGGAGTGAAGAGGCTCCATGGATGCAGGCACCGCATAATCCCGGACCGCATTGAAGCCGGCACCTTTGCGATCGCGGCGGCGATTACGCGGGGGGATGTCGAGGTCGGAAATTGCCAGCCGAGGCAGTTGACCGCCGTCCTGACGCAGTTGAGCCGGACGGGAGCCGAAGTGGTGATCGGATCGAATTTCTTCCGCGTGAAGGGGCGGGATCCCATTTTATCGAAGAATGTGACCACGTATCCCTATCCGGCGTTCCCCACCGATATGCAGGCCCAGTATATGGCCCTTATGACTCAGGGCGACGGCAGCGCCGTTATTACGGAGACCATTTTCGAGAACCGCTTTATGCATGCCCAGGAGCTGATTCGGATGGGCGCCGATATCGCCGTGGAGGGCAGGCAGGCAATCGTCAAAGGCGGCCGCATTTTGACCGGAGCCCATGTCCTTGCGTCTGATCTCAGGGCGAGCGCTTCGCTGGTCCTGGCCGCCCTGGTTGCCCGGGGCGAGACATTGATCGACCGCGTGTACCATCTCGACCGCGGCTATTATCATATCGAGGAAAAGCTGGCGGCCCTGGGTGCAAATATCGAGCGCGTCCGGTAGCGGCTCCGTGATTTCCGGAATTCCGGCGGCTTCATGATTATTCGCAAAGGGAGAGGAGGGAACGAATGTCTGAATGCATTTTCTGCCGGGTGGCGGCCCGCGAATCGCCGGCCGGCATTGTCTACGAAGATGAAGCCTGCGTTGCTTTTCGCGACATCAATCCTCAGGCTCCGGTTCATCTGCTGGTCGTTCCGCGCAGGCACATCACCTCTCTGAATGATAATCTGGAGCAGGACAAAGAGCTCCTCGGGCATTTACTGACAGTTGTGAGCCGCATGGCAAGGGAGCAGGGCATCGATGGAACAGGGTTCCGGACCGTCATCACCACCCACGCGGACGCCGGCCAGCCTGTGTTTCATCGGCCCAGTCACCTCCGGGGCGGGCGACGCTTACACTGGCCTCCCGGCTAGCCATAATGATGAGGAATACCAATATGCCAAACGAAGAGAGACCCGTTCAAATAATCGCCGACCCTACTCGGACTTCTCCGAGAATTTATTCGAACTATGTCCAGGTTAGCGCTTCGCCTATCGATTGCACGCTGACTTTTTGCGACGTCATCGGCCCTCAAAGCGAAGAAGAGGCGCTGAAGATGCAGAAGACGGGGACGCTGCCGGCTCCCGTGAAGGCCGTCATCGCGATACCTATGCAAATTGTGGACGGACTGATCCAGGCGCTTCAGGCGCAGCGGAACAAGCAGATGGGAGAAGGCAAACCCTCCAACGCGACCGTGGTGCAATAGCCGCCGGCACGGGAACGCCGGGACCGGGCCGGCTATACATGGTTGCGAAGTTGCAGTTCGATAGGGTGCGGCTTGAGATAATACTGATCCCTTAAATAGGGCTGGTCGTATTTGCGCACATAATGATTGATCAGCGTAATCGGCACTATCAGAGGGATCCGGGCACTGCGATACAAATCGATGATTTCGAGCAATTCCGCTTTCTCGTCGGCGGAAAGCTGCGTTTTAAAATAACCGGCCATGTGCATCAGCACATTGGCGTTCTTTCTCGGCGTCGCCTTCAGCTTGA
The DNA here is from genome assembly GCA_964559085.1 of uncultured Acidobacteriota bacterium. GTDB lineage: Bacteria > Acidobacteriota > UBA6911 > UBA6911 > UBA6911 > UBA6911. The sequence goes on from CAZLHW010000059.1 coordinate 9,745, forward strand.
GCCCCTCCATCAGCTTTCTGCCATACTCCTCAAAGAGTTTCTGCGCCGGAATTTGTTTCGCGCCTGCAACCAGCCGCCCCATTTCCTGATAATGCGCGGTGCTGTGGGCCATGATCTGCAGCTTGTGCTTTGTGTGGAACGCGACCAGGCCGCTCAGACCGGCGCCCTCCGCGAGGACTGCGCGCCAGCGGGAGAGCGCAAAAAGGCGCTCAATAAAATTCTCGCGCAGCGCGGGATCATGGAGCCTCCCTTCCTCTTCTACCGGAAGAAGCGGGAAGTGCCGCATGAAGGCGCGGGCGAATAGGCCGACGCCTTTTCTCTCGGCCATATTTTTTTCGTTGTAGACTTTTACCCGTTCCATGCCGCTGCTTGGAGAATCGCTTTTAAAGATGAATCCCATCAGATTCTCTTTTTCCAGCTCCACCACGCGCCTTCGTGCCCAATCCATCATCTGGCTGGTCTTATCGATTTTTGTGCGCGTGGTCACCAGTCGGGGCGCCTCCGGGTCGCCTTCCAGCCGCATCGATTCTCTCGGGACCGGCATGCCGCATTCCACTTCCGGGCAGACCGGGACATATTCCACATAGCGTCCGAGTGTCTCGGTCAGAAACCGGTCCAGCTTGTGGCCTCCGTCGTAGCGAACCGCATTACCCAGCAGGCAGGAACTGATTCCTATTTTGATTGTCGCTTCCATGAGGCGCTTCTTTCCCGTCAAGGACTTTTGTATCGGTTTTGTCAATAGAGGCCATTATAAGCGATACTATGTGCAAAAAAAATGACGCCGTTGGTGCTATGATGCTTTCACGCCGGGAAGCTGCTTCCGTCAATGGGGAATCTTTGTGAATGCCGCTTTGCGGCGATGTGCAAAACAGAATGCAGCGTATGATCGCAAAAAAACCGAGTCCGGTGCTTTGGCCGGTTCTTCTGTTTTTCTTCGGAATAGGCGTCAGTTACCGGTTTTCTATTCTTCAATTCTCCGCTCAGATGGACCGTGTGCGCGAGCACATCAGTGCGAAACTCGACAGAATTCGGGGTGATCTAAGCCGGGAACTCTATTCCGCTATTCATCTGACGGAAGGCATTTCAAGCCTGGTCGCTGTTGAGAAAACCATAGAGGCGCGGCGTTTTCAGTCCATTGCCCGAGAGCTTATCGGCAGGAACCGATTGATCCGAAATATCGCGCTGGCCCCCGGCAATGTCATCCGTTTTATGTATCCGATTGAAGGGAATGAGCGGGCCATCGGCGTGGCATACATGACGCTCCCGGAGCAGCGCGATTCTGTTTTGCGCGCCATGAGGGAGAAACGGATGGTGGTGGCAGGGCCCGTGGAACTTATACAGGGCGGAGTCGGCATCATCGGGCGCACTCCGATTTTTGTAACGGAGATGGAAAACGGGAAAGCGACGCAAAAATATTGGGGTATTTCTGCAACGGTCATCGATTTTAATCGACTGATCCAAACCGTCGGGTTGGAGGCTCCGAGTTTGCAGATGCAAATTGCGCTTCGGGGCAGAGATGGCACCGGTAGTCGGGGCGATATTTTCTGGGGCAGCGAAACTGTGTTTGTCTCCGATCCTGTTATGATGGACGTGACCCTCCCCTCGGGAAGCTGGCAGATTGCGGCTCTTCCAGCCCGCGGTTGGCCTGTTTTCAATCCGCTGACATCGCTGCCGTTTGCGGTCAACAGCGCGGTCACGCTTGCTTTGGCGCTGCTCTCTTTTCGTGTGCTCCGGATCAGCGCGGACCGCAAGGCTGAAGTGCAGCGGAGAATGAAAACGGAAGCCGAACTGCGCCAGACCAACCGGGCTTTGCGTCTCCTCAGCCTTTGCAATACCATCGTTGTTCAATCCGGGGATGAGGAATCGCTGCTTGCGGATCTCTGCCGCATCGCGGTGGAGTCCGCCGGATACCGAATGGCATGGGTGGGGCGGGCCGAGACTGACGAGGCGCGTACCGTCCGACCGATAGCGTTTTCGGGTCCGGGTGAAGGTTTTCTCGATAAAATACACGTCAGCTGGGCGAATGACGCGTACGGGCAGGGGACGGCCGGGCATGCGATTCGCACGCGCAGGCCCTCCATTGCGCGGAACCTTCTTGAAAACCCCGCTTTTGCTGTCTGGCGGGATGCTTTGAAGTCCCGCGACTTTTCGTCTGCCCTTGCGATTCCACTCATTGTCAACGAGGAAGTTTTCGGAAGCCTGGTCATCTATGCCGCCGAACCGGACGCCTTTGATACAACGGAGGTCCGCCTGCTTGAAGAGTTGGGAGAAAATATTGCGCACGGGATTGCGGCGCATCGCGCGCAAAGGGAGCGCGCCGAGGCCATGGTCGCTCTCCAAAAAATCAGGGAAGAACTGGAACAGAGAGTCCTTGAACGAACCCGGGAACTGCAGATTGCGAAGGATGCCGCGGAATCGGCCGATCGCATCAAGTCCGCCTTTCTGGCAACGATGTCGCACGAACTGCGCACGCCGCTTAATTCGATCATCGGATTTACAGGCATCCTCCTCCAGGGACTGGCGGGGCCGTTGAATGCGGAGCAGCGGAAACAGCTTGAAATGGTGCGCGACAGCGCACGGCACCTGCTTGCGCTGATCAACGATGTTCTCGATATCTCAAAGATAGAAGCCGGCCAGGTGGAGATCCACCGCGAATCCTTCGACGTGCGCGCGTCGATCGGAAAAATTGTCGGCCTTATGAAGCCGCTGGCTGAAAAAAAGGGCCTCGTTCTGGAGGTGGATATAAAGCCGGAAAGCGGTTTTTTAAAAAGCGACCGGCGCCGCGTGGAACAGATTCT
>CAZLHW010000060.1:0-371 GCA_964559085.1 uncultured Acidobacteriota bacterium
CGCCTGTGATCCGGACATCGACGGTGACGGCGTAAAAGACGCATGGACGCTGATTCGTGACAAAAGCGAATTCGAGGCGATGGCTGTCGGAGACACTCCCAAGCGTTTGTTGGGAATTCCTAAAGTCTATCAGACGCTGCAGTACTATCGCAGCCCTATCTATTCCCGGGCGGATGCGTATGTGGATCCTTTTATCCCCGGCATGCCCACACTTGCGGATATGACCAGGGCGGCCTTAAACGTGCTGGATAATAATGAGAACGGCTTCTTCCTGATGGTTGAAGGCGGAGCCGTCGATTGGGCCAGTCATTTCAATCAGAAAGGGCGGATGATTGAGGAGCAAATCGACTTCAATAATATGGTGGAAGCGG
>CAZLHW010000060.1:381-12480 GCA_964559085.1 uncultured Acidobacteriota bacterium
CGAGACTCTGGTTATTGTCACCGCCGACCACGAAACAGGATATATTTGGGGGCCCGGTTCCAATCCTGCCTTTGTGCCGATTATCAATAATGGACCGGGTGTAATGCCCGGAATGGAATATTACGGCGATATCGGCGGGTTCAATTGGCATACCAACAGCCTGGTCCCGTTGTTTGCCAAAGGCGATGCTGCAAGGCTCTTTAAAGAGTACGCCGATATGGAAGATCTTGTATATGGTCCCTACATCGACAATACAGATATTTACAAGATCGTAAAATACTCACTGGAAAACGATGCCGCGCATCGGAACAGGGAGAGAGAAAAACACCTTAAGCCTGCCGAAAAAGGGAAGAAGTAGATCCGGCAATTATCCGGAGGGCTCATCCTTTAACGGAGGGAGGACGGATCTTGTCCTCCCTCTCGCGTCACGGATCATAAGGATAGGCGCTTCATTTTGGCCGGGGCGCCAGCAGGGCGCGCGCTCCTTCGTGGGTCAGGATTGCGCCCTCTTCCGTGATGCTTTCAAGCAGATAGATGTCTTCCACGTAATCCCCCTCTTTATACCGGCTGCCGTTGATGTAAACCATGCGCTCCTCGCGGACATCCGAGTACATCAGCAGGCTGAGGGTCATTTGAGAAACAGCTTCTTTGAGGGAAGCCGGCCGGGATTTCGGCGGCTCCGGGGGGGCGGATCCTCCGCTCGTCCGGGTTACGGACCGAATCAGTTCACGGGGTGGAAGATTTTCATAATCCTCGTCATCGGCAATAATGGCGTCCTCCGGTGCGGGCAGGGGAACCCGAGCCGGGGGCGGCTGCTTCCGGATACTGTTTTCCGGGACGACAGCAGCTGGAGCTTTTGCTGCGGACAACGTCGCCTCTGCAGCGCCCGATCCTTGTTCAACCGGGGATTGCGGCACAAAAGTATCCGTGCGCGTGCCTTCGCCGACAATGGCGTTGGCCGTTTGTTTCAGATCGGCACCAGGGGCGGACGGAGAAGCCGCTGTCTGCCGGGAATGGACGAAATACCATGCCGCGGCGAGAAGACACACTGCCAGCAGGCCGGTGCCGATCCAGATGGTTTTCCGATCCGCGGCATACGGTGCATGGTCGGTCATCAGCGTGGGGATCTGCCGGATGCCGCGTTCCCGCTCCGCTTTTTTTAATGCATCGAGGATGTACGACATAGTCGAGAATTCCTCCCCCCTTATCGGGCACGGCGCGATAGCGAGGGCGCGCTCGATCCCAGCAGGGCAGTGCTCAGACGAACAAGCGTTTCACTGCCGACAAACCCGTCCTGGATCAGGGACTGCTCCCGCTGAAAAGCCAGAATGCGCTGCCTCAAATCTTCATCAAACAGTTCCGAGGCGATGGCGCCGGACTTTTTTCCTTCAATAGCATCAAGCGCGCGGCGGACCCACAGCACCTCCTCTCCCCGGTCTCCGACGGCAAGCTGGCGCACCGCAAACGGCGGCTTCCATAGAAGAATGAAAGCTCCGTCCCAAAACTGATTGATTTCCGAAAGCGGGAATGGGTGCTCTTTGCCGCCGATGGATAAAACGGCGGATTCTCGCGTTAATGCGACAACGGGGATCTGGCGCTTGGCGCCGTTCGGCAGTTTGATGTCGAGAATGGCCGGAATATCATATCGGCTCAACTTAAGCCAGTTGCCGACTTGGAAAAGGCAATCGAAACCCCGGGATTTCGCCGCTGTGCATTCAAAATCGGAAGCATTTAGAGTTTCCTTGATTCCCCATTCCTTATACAGAGCGGCGAAGGCTGCATGACGCTGGGCAAATAGAGGGGCGCTGCCGAACATTTCGGCTAGAGACTGCTCCTTTGGGGCTGCGGCGCCGGCAGGCGTTTTTTTTGCCGGTTTGTCTGCAACGGTTGTCCTGCTTTCTTTTGCGGCAGCGCGCGCGGAGCTGCTTCCCCCCGGATTCACCGCTCTTCGACGAAGCGCGGAGAGAGTATCCTGTTCAAGAAAAACCATTGCGCCGATGAGGAGGGCCGCAATGGCCAGGATTCCGCCAGTCCATGCCGGCCGAAAACGTTGTCTCCACGATAGCACGCCGCGAGTTTCACGGCCGGCGGTACGAACTATGGAAGCGGTGATGCGCCGCTTGTCCATCGCATAAGCTCCAAGCAGTGCGCGGTCGCAGAGGATGTTGATAACACGGGGCACGCCGTGCGACAGCCTGTAGACGCACCGCATCGCCCTGCGGCTGAAAAGAGGGTCCTGCCTGCCGGATACAAGAAGGCGGTGCTGAATATAAGCGTAGGTTTCTTGGCGGGTGAGCGGGAGCAGGTGGTAGCGCGCTGTGATGCGCTGAGCCAGCTGGCGCATCTTTTCGCGTTTCAAAATCGCAAGAAGCTCCGGCTGGCCGACGAGAATGATCTGCAGCAGCTTCTCTTTCGACGTTTCAAGGTTTGTCAGAAGACGGATCTGCTCCAACACCTCCTCCTCGAGGTTCTGCGCTTCATCGATGAGGAGCACCGTGCGTCTGCCGCGTGCGTGAGACTCCAGCAGGCGCTGGTTCAATGCGTCAATCAGCACTTTGACGCTGCCGGTTTCCGCCGGATAGGGAATGCCGAGTTCGTCGCATGCCGTGGCGAGCAGCTCAACGACCGTCAGCCGCGGATTCAGTATCAATGCGACGTCCGTCTCCGGAGGGAGCTGTTGGACAAGACACCGGCAAAGGGTGGTTTTGCCGGAACCCACGTCCCCCGTAAGCAGGACAAATCCCCCGGGCTGCTGCACGCCGTAAAGCAGGTGCGCCAGTCCTTCCCGATGCCGCTCACTCATGAAGAGATATCGAGGATCGGGCGTCAGAGAGAAAGGAATTTCATTCAGTTTGAAAAATTCTGTGTACATTCGATTTCTCTGGCACGCGCGTGTCCCCCCAATATAGCAGAGACGGGCAGGTTCCGTAACGGATTTGCTTCCCTCTGTTTTGTGTTACCATGACAATTTCAACCAAGCTTCAGGGGTCCTTATGGAAAAGCTGACTGAATACTTGGGCTTTGAAGCCCGATATATAGTGTTCCCCTTTATCGCCCTTCTGGCCGGCGCCGGCATCAAACTGCTCATCGGGCGGTATCTGCATCAATGGGCGGAGCAGACTGAAAACAAGATGGACGATCAAATCGTGGCTTTCCTGGACCACCTCATCACTCCCTTGGCGCTCCTGGCGGTCCTGTATGGTTTGAGCCACTGGATGCCGATTTCAGAGAAGGCGCTCGGGTACTTCCAGAAAATTCTCGGCATTGCGGCGATCCTTGTAGTGGCCTATTCGGCGGCAAGGCTGGCGTCTTCTCTGATCGCGTTGTCGGGCGGTAATCGGGAGGATTGGAAACGCTACGTGCGCACGTTTCGCAATCTTGCCTATGTGCTGCTGAGCCTGATAGCCGCCGCCCTCATCCTCAAAATACTGAATGTCAACTTGAGCAGCGACGGGATCCGCCTGATTCGCATCATCGGCATTATTGCGGGCGCGTTCCTGATAGTGAAGATCGTGAATCTTGCAGTTGTCCAGATGGAGCGCCTCGTTGAACACAAGGGCCTGACGCTGTCTGAGGCGCAGAAGCGGGCCAGAACGCTCGGCAAGATAGCCAACAGCGCCGCCGGCGTTCTTGTTGCCGGCGTTTCCATCATGATGATCCTGAGCGAGTTCGGCATGAACATCACCCCCATCATTACCGGGGCCGGCATCGCCGGGCTGGCTGTCAGCTTCGGCGCTCAGAACCTGGTGCGCGATGTCATCAGCGGGTTTTTCATGATCCTTGAAGATCAGATTCGCGTCGGCGATGTCGCGCGCATAAACGGCGTCGGAGGCTCCGTCGAAGATATCCGGCTTCGCATAACAATTTTGAGAGACGCCGAAGGGATCGTGCACATCTTTCCGAACGGCGAGATCAAACAGGTTGCGAACCTTACCAAAGAGTATTCCTATTACGTGATAGATTTGGGTGTAGCCTACAAGGAAAATGTAGATCAGGTCATGGAAGTCTTGAAGCAGATAGGAACGGAACTCCGCCAGGATCCGGAATTCAGTCCTTTGATTCTCGATCCTTTGGAGGTGATGGGTGTCGACAATTTTGCCGATTCGCAAATTACCATCAAGCTCCGGATCAAAACCCTGCCCCTGAAACAATGGGTCGTCGGCAGAGAACTGCGAAGGCGGATTAAAAATACCTTCGACGAAAAACATATAGAAATTCCGTTTCCCCAGGTCAGCGTTCATTTTGCAGAAGCGGGAAATAAACTGCGGCCCGGGGATCTGCCCAGTGCGAAAGCGGCTCAATAAAGATGCAATGGCCGAATTGGGCCATTGAAAGAGCCGCTCTCCGGCAGAAAAGGACCGTCGGGGCAGTTTACACTGGGGGCGGCGCGGACCATTGGTTCTAACTTTATATTTTTCAAGGCTTTGAGTTTCATCTGCACAACGCTCCCGGTTCTCCTGTCGGCGGTCTTTACAGTATCCCCCCAAAGGCAGCAATCCCTACCGAAGCATCGCTAAAAATACTCATGGCGTAAGATCAATTAAATCATTCGATTATCCAAGCGATGCATTTTCCCTTCGCTTGCGGAACGGATTGGCAAACTTTTTGCCCTAATCGAAATGCCCGTTAAGTTCACCGATGCGGTGCCTGGAGCCTGATCGGGCCGGCAAGGGCAACCGCTCGTTTTAAAGGAGGTCGCAGACATGTTTCGTTCCCGCAGGCTTTTTGCAGCAGCCGGTGTTCTGATCGTATTGGCCATTATTTACCCTTATCCTGCCATTGGCAGCACCGCTTCATCCGCACACTCAAATCCGCGGGAAACGCAGTCGAGAGGTGACGACGATCTGGTTGCAGTGGAGATGCCGGAGTCCACATGCGAGCAGGGAATTTGTGTGGACCTCTACCCGAGCGACGGGAAGATTGAAGGCAGGGATGTTTCTCTGTTGAATCCCTCAGGCGTCAATGCGCACGGCCAAATAGTGGGACTTTGCGTTCTGGATAATCCCAGGAATAACTACCCGTTCGTTCGAGAACCCGACGGCAATATCTGGCTGTTTAAAACTCCTTCCTCCTCCGGCCAGGGTGAATTCACCGATATCAGCGATTCCGGGGATGCGGTAGGATTCTACGAGAGCGATGTCTCTCATGCGACTGTCGGCTTTCTGATGAATTCCCATAAACAATATGTCATGGATATACAATATCCCGCGAATCCATGCCCGCGGGAGAGTCCATACCTGCATACCCAGCCGAATGGCATAAACGATGCCGGTGAGATCATCGGCAACTATCGCTGCACGCGGCGACCGGACGATGACGCCGAAGGGATCTTTAAAGGCAGCGGTTTTTATCGGGCTCCCGATGGCACTTATTATCGCGTCGAGTATGAAAACGCCAAAAGAACAGTAGCGGGCAAGATCACCAATTCCGGCGTGATTATCGGTTATTACGTGCTAAACGACGATACATGGGTTCCGTTTGCAGCAATGAAGGATGAGGTTATTAAACCCATCGTGCCCTAGGAACGTGTCCTGGAATTAGGATGAGCCGCGTTCCGAGCGCCGCGTGGGCAGATGCGGGGCGGCACGACGCAGGCGATGTCGGCGCATCGTCGAGGAGCGACAACGAAGCAGATGCCCACGCGGCGCCGGAACCCATTAAAGGCAAGAAGGTTGCGGGCCAATATCTGCGTTGCTCGTCGTCAACGATGTCCCCGCAATGCTTGCAGGGCGCGGCATCGGCCTCCTCCTCGCGCCTTGATCTTGGCCTGCAAGCCCCTTGCGCGCGACATATCCTAATTCTCGGACACGCTCCCAGTGTATGGTACGATGAGGCTATGATCTGGTTTGGCGTATGGATGTTGCTTGCGGCGCAGGCTGGGGAACCCGTCTCCCCAACCCCTGTGCCCGAAGCCCCCGGCATTTATTATCTGCAGCAGACAAGATGGATAATGCTCCAGCCTGCGCTCGTTGCCGATGCGAACGCAAAAGGGATGGAGTTATTCGTCTATACCGGAGGCTACACGGACCTGGGCATGAACATCGCCTGCCAGGGAGACCGTGCGGCCATTCGCATCCGCGATGCGAGGCCTGTATTTCACGTCCGAAACATCGGAGCAATCCAAGACGCGATGCTTATCCGGATGAAAAAGAAAAAGAACAGCCGCGTCTTGAAAACATCCTTTTCGAATGTGACGGTTGATAATAAAGGCGGCTTTAAAAAGGGGGATGTTTTTAATCTGTCCGGCTCGGAACAGCCCGGCGGAGTGGTTTCGCTGTCTCCCGAAAAACCCCTTCCGCCGGGAGAATACCTGCTTGTCTTCGGCAACGCTTCAAAAGCCTACGATTTCGGCATCGACAAATCCAACTAGCACGCAATGATTCCCGGTTGGCCGCGAATGCAACCATTGGCTTCCCATGAAATGCAGGAATCCGGGCGCCCGTCAGGCATACGGCTTTCAGGGCGCGTTGCATTCATGGAGCAGACTTGCGGCGCAAGCGGAAGGGATTTCTCTTTGTATCAGCCCAGGCCCAGTTCTAGCCCTTGACCCTCTGTTGCTTCTCCGATAATCCAGAAGGGATGGTTGGATTCCGCAAAAAGAGTTTTTGCCTGTTCGACCCTGTCCGGAGGGAAAGCTACAAGCAACCCGCCCGAAGTCTCGGGTGTGAAAAGCAATTGCCGCATTTCCTCCGACACTTCGGATGTGAACCGGACGCGGCGTTCATAGCATTGCTGGTTCCGGCAGGTCCCGCCCGGAAAGAGCCATTCGCCGGCATAGCGAGTGGCCCCCTCCAGAAAGGGGATCCGATCCACGCTAAAGCACATGCGTACTCCGCTCTTTTCTGCCATTTCGCATGCGTGTCCGAGCAGCGCAAACCCGGTAATGTCGGTGCAGGCGTGGGCTCCTGCCTGCTGTATGAGAGAGGCGGCTTGGCGGTTCAGCTTTTTCATGCTTTCAACCGCCGCTGCTACGTGCGCCGGATCTGCCGCATCACCCTTTGCCGCTGTTGTGATGATCCCCACTCCCAGCGGTTTGGTTAAAGCCAGGATATCGCCCGGTTGCACACCGCCCTTTGTGAGAATGCGGTCCGGGTGGACTATGCCCATTACGGCCAGCCCGTACTTAGGTTCTTTGTCGTCTATCGTATGCCCGCCGGCAAGAACGCCGCCGGCTTCAAGAACCTTTTCCGCGCCGCCGCGAAGAATTTGACCGGCAACATCCGGCGGCAGGTCCGACGGAAATCCGCAAATATTAAGCGCCAGCGTTACCTGTCCGCCCATGGCATACACGTCGCTCATGGCGTTGACGGCGGCAATGGCGCCAAAATCATAGGGATCGTCAACGACGGGTGTGAAAAAGTCGAGCGTCTGGATAACGGCAATTTCATCCGTCACTTTATAGACTGCCGCGTCGTCCGTTATCTCCAGCCCTACCAGCAGGGATGGATGATCCTGTGCTCGGAATAGATTTTGAAGGGGGCGCAGCACCGGTGCCAGGGCCTCCGGGCCCATTTTGGCCGCTCAGCCGGCGGAGCGGGTAAGAGAGGTGAGGCGAGTCCGTTCTTCCGTCACAGGCTCACCACCTGTCCGGCCTGGAGCAGCCCTTCGGCAATGGAGTACATATTGGAGACTTCACCCACGGCAACCTTATCCTTGATTTCATAATGGTTCAGACAGGTGCCGCAAACCAGTATCTGAATGCCCTTGTCAGACAGGGCGCGAAGATCTTCCAGCACCGGAGACCCCTCGATGGTCAGTTTGACGCCGCTGTTGAAAAAAACGATGATTTCCGGAGAGGGTTGGGTTTCTCCCAGTGTGTGAAAGAAGGCCCGAATCAAAATATTCCCCAGTTCTTCATCGCCGCGTCCCATATACTCGCTTGGGATGGTAAGAACCAGCGGGCCCGAAACCGCCGCATTAGCACAAGACGCCGGAGATTCGGCCTGCGTGGAATCCGTTTTGGTTAGGTTCAGATAAATACCGTCCTCGCGTTTTTCAACCTGGACTTGGCAACCGGCCTTCTCCGCCATTCGGGTTACATTCTGCTGTGCTATTTCGTTATCGACAATGGTAAGAATCCGTTTGTTTTCCGCCAGGCCCTTGCGCGTAAGAAGCACCGGTTGCGGGCATGCCAGCCCCCGAGCATCAATCGTTTTGATCATAACAATTCTCCCTCGGCAGCTTTCAATTCATTTGCGGCGTGGATTGCTGCGCCCAAAGCTCCAACCGTCTGCGGATTTTCCGGCACGCTCAACGGGATTCCCAATTCCTGGGAGATAAGCCGCTGCAGGCAGAGACTGCGCGCCCCGCCGCCCGCAAAAACAAAACGCCGATCGTATCCTACACGTTTTACCATGGCGATGATTCGACTGACGATAGCCTGATGAATTCCCAGAACAACGCGACGGCTGTCTTCGCCGCGTCCTATCATCGAAACCACTTCGGATTCAGCAAATACAGTGCACATACTCGAAAGCCTCACGGCTTTGCCCTCTGCCTCGAGCGCATACCGGCTGAAACCTTCCAGTTCCATCCCCAATGCGCGCGCCATATTTTCGAGAAAACGGCCGGTTCCGGCGGCGCAGCGGTCATTCATTTCGAAATGCGCAACGCCGCCGCCCGGTTCTACAAGAATAACCTTGCAATCCTGCCCGCCGATGTCCAGTATGGTTCGCACATCCGGGTAGAGATGATAAGCTCCCAGTCCGTATGCCTTGATTTCGGTTATGACTTCATCGGCAAGAGCGCGCTCGACGGCCAGATGCCGACCATAACCTGTAGCCACAAGGCGATCATAAGACGGCCGGTTCATAATAGCCCTGGAATTTGCAAGCGGATCCACGCCCGTGTCCACAACCATTTCCCGGAGGACGCGCTCGCCGTCCCATTCCACCAGCGCTATGGTGCGCGAACCGATATCCAGCCCCGCTGTAATCATTCAATCCTGCCCTTCAAGGTTGCCTCTTACAGCGTTTCTATAAAAGCTTCAATTCGCGTTTTGAGCTGGCCGGCCTGTTCATCGGAATAATCGCCTTCAAGCAGCAATACCGGCAAGCCCGCCTTTTGAAGCGCCTTTTGAACGCGCACCGCTTCAAGGTTGTAAGGCTGGCAGAAGGACAGCGAAAAATGGACCACGCCGTCGGCCTGATACTCTTTTGCCAGATTCAGGATATCCTCAATGCGCGCATCGTTGGGTGTAAAACAGGCGCAATTTGTCTGCAGCTGGCGATCGGCCAGAGCCTCCAGCTGGGCATCCAGGCCCCCGTCGGGAATGGCGCATTGCCCGCCCGCCAGCAGGCGCGTTCCGGTGCAGCTCTCCTCCGCAACAACAACCGCGCCCGTCTGCTCAATCAACGCGGGTATGGTCCAGAACGGAATAGGCATCGGCGTGCCCGAATAAAGGATGCGCTTGGCGCCCGCGGAAGAGACGCCTTGTTTTGCCTGGACTCGATTTTCAAGCTCATCGCATAGCTCGCTGGTCTTTTGGACAAAGCGCGTCGGATCGTCGTAGAAGCTGATTTGAACTGCAAGCAGCGCATCGAGCCCGCTGATGGGCGCCGGTTTCGCTTTCCGCAGATCGTAGAGCCGCCGGAGTACTTCGCGCTTGCTGTTTATGAGGGATGTCGCTTCCGCCAGCTTTTTAGGCGTGATGGTATTGCCCGTGGTCTCCTCGACCTTGCGGACAAAGCGCTTCAACTCGCTGATCCACAAATCCCGGTCGGCGGCGGCGCGGCTGTTGGGCAGGTCCATCACATACGTGGGAATATAGGCATCCAATATTTCCCATGTCTTTTTCTTCCCGTCGCACGTGGTTTCGCCCACAACAAGGTCGGCAACCTGAAAATAGGGACAGACATTGGCGACCTTGAATCCCACGGCGCTCTTAATGAGGGCGCACAAATTGCGGGGTACAATGCGCTCCCCGGCGGGAACGGAAAAATCAGCCCCCGCGCACAGTCCGACGCATATGCCGCCTCCGGCGACAATGACTTCTTCCGGTACATAAACGCAGAAAGTGCCGAAAACCTTGCCGCCTTTTTTTCTGTGATCGACCAACTCCTTAACGCGGAGGCCGTGGATTTCAGAAACCACAAAGTCATAAAAGCCCATGGCCTGCGGACGGCTTTTTTGTCCCAGATAGACTTTTTTATAAATTTCCGGCAAGGCCTGCATTAACATGTCGTGAGCCGGCATGTCGATGCCGAGCTTTTCCCACATGTCTCGATACGGTTCGCTCATGGATTCGCTCCTATTCTTCAATTTTTACCGGCAACACATGAATTGCTTTTACGATCAGCAATACCTTGTCTCCGATCTTGAGATTCATATCCTTTAAAGATTCTGTGGTAAGCACGGATGCCATTTCACCGGGCGCCGTGATTTCAAATTTAACAAGCGACATGATTTCATCGCTTTTTATGGATGTGACTTTTGCCTGAAAACTGTTTCTTGCTCCGGTTTTCATATTCAGCTCCTCCTTTGGGGGCAATCGAAGTATGGTCTCGATAGCAAGCCTCGGGAGCGCCGCAGGCATGCAGGCGGAAGGTGGTTTCGTTATTCTGCGGATAATGCACCAGTTCGACCTGACTTCTCATTTTGCCAATGCAAAGCAAAAAGTCCGGCGCGCTCCGCTAAAATTCGGCAGCCGCATCATTGCGGTTTTCGTCAGGGGGAAGAGGTTTAGAGAGAGCGGATTTGCTGCGGAACATTTCCCGGACGACGGCGCAAGGATACGGTTGCGGTCCAGATAGGCAATTGCACGCCGTGCAATTGCGTCCGGGTTCAGGTTTTTCTCACATAGGATCTCATTGCCATCTCCGGCGCCAATGTAGCACAGCTGCTTCCGCTGCGGTACACAAAATTTCAGGCGGCTCGGCGGGATCGCGGCAAGACACTTCTTGGCAAAGCAAAGCACCTTGCGGCGATTCCCGCAGCTAAAGAACAGCCCCCGCGGTGCAGCCGGCATCCGGGCGGCCCGGAGTGCAGTTAGATTATCGCGTCCGGCAATAAAATACTTGTTTTGAATTTCGGTTCTGTTGCATACTGCAGCTCGACTATGAGCACGATACCTCGATACCTCTTCTCCGGCTTCACCTGAAAATACTGAAAAACGCCGGTACGTCGTAATTTCGATTTCCCAAACATTACTTTTTTAAATAAGGCCACCCCGGTTTCGCGCGATCTCTTGCGTATTCACGCCCGGATGTCATGCGAACCTTAATTTCAGGGAGGACGTGTCGTGGCAGATGAAGAGATTATGAATTGCGAAGGCAATGGACTTAATCGGAGGAATTTTTTAAAAAATGCGGGTGTTGCTGTTGCAGGAGGCGCCTTGGCTTCCGGATTGACCCTTATGCCGGACAAAGCCGCTGCTGCAGAATCGGCGAATCCATCAACGCTTGCGAATTTCAGGTGCCCTCTGTGTTCCAGGGATTTCAATTCTTTTGCAGAACTGAAGAGCCATTTTGCTTCGGCGCACCCGGGCTCGGCGCTTCCCGTTACAACCAAGCTCAAAGTAAACGGCAAAGAACGTGAAGTCCTGATTGAACCCCATTGGACACTGCAGCGCGTTCTCCAGTTTAAGTTGGGCTTAACCGGCGCAAAACAGATGTGCGACCGCGGAGCTTGCGGCTCCTGCACCGTAGTGATCGACGGCAGAGCGGTGCTCTCCTGTTCGACGCTTGCGGTCGAGTGCGAGGGGAAAACCATTGAGACGGTGGAAGGCATTGCGGCAAATCCAAAATGGAAGCCCCTGATCGACTCCTACTGCAAATGGGATGCCATGCAATGCGGATACTGCACGCCGGGATTTGTAGTTTCAGCCAAAACGCTTCTTGAAAAGAATCCCAACCCCAGTGAAGACCAGTGCAAGGAGGCGCTTGCGGGCAATATTTGCTGCTGTGGAACCTATCCTCGGCATCCTACCGCGATTATGGAAGCCGCTCAAATAATAAAGAGAAATGCATAAGAACGTTCCCCATGCACGCGTTTCCCGGTAAAAACACAGGCCGTTCAACGGGAAAAGGAAAATGCGACGGAGGGGACGCACAGGAGAGGATCAGGACATTAAAGCATTCAGTCATATAGACGCGAAGACTG
>CAZLHW010000061.1:0-12387 GCA_964559085.1 uncultured Acidobacteriota bacterium
CCGAAGTATTTTTGTATGAATGGGGTAATCAGCAGGACTACAATAGCCCCGGACTGAGCCTCCCTACGGTTTCAGCCCTCTCCTCATTTATTCAACATATCCTGAGAAACCTGTAGGGGGGCTTACTGGGAACGAGGAATCACCGTGAAAATACACGAGTATCAAGCGAAACAGGTATTGGCGCAGTTTGGCGTTCCAATTCCTCGTGGGGAAGTCGCCTCGAATCCCTATGAGGCCTATGAGATAGCCGCGCGGATCGGCGGCCCCGTTGTTGTGAAGGCGCAGATCCATGCCGGAGGACGCGGAAAAGGGGGCGGCGTCAAGCTTGCATCTACGCCGTCGGAAGCCGAGGCAATCGCCGGGCAGATAATCGGCATGACGCTGGTGACTCATCAGACCGGGCCGGAGGGCCGCAAAGTCCGGCGAGTCCTCATCGAAGAAGGCTTGCCGATTAAGAAGGAGTTTTATCTGGGAATTATTGTGGACCGTCAGAGCCGGCGTCCGGTGATTATGGCATCGCCGGCGGGCGGTATGGATATTGAAAAGGTCGCCGCAGAAACGCCGCATCTGATTTATAAAGAATACGTGGATCCCAGTATCGGGCTTCAGCCCTTTTCTTTGCGGAAGCTCGCGTTCCGATTGGGATTGACGGGCGATCTGATGGCTCCTGCGATGAAAGTTATCGCAGCACTCTATCGCGCATTCGAATCTGTCGATGCATCTCTTGTGGAAGTCAACCCGTTTCTGCTTACGGAAACCGACAAGCTTTACGCCCTGGATGCCAAGGTCAACTTTGATGACAACGCAATATACCGTCATAAAGAACTGCAGGCGCTGCGGGATTTCTATGAGGAAGATCCGCTGGAAATTGAGGCTTCACGCAACGGCATCAACTATATCCGCCTGGACGGAACGATTGGATGCATGGTTAACGGCGCCGGATTGGCGATGGCTACCATGGATATCATCAAGCTGGCCGGCGGCAATCCGGCCAATTTCCTTGATGTCGGCGGCGGTGCAAAAGTCGAACAGGTGCGGAATGCTTTCAAAATCATTTTGGGCGACCGCAACGTCCGTGCAGTTCTGATCAATATTTTTGGCGGGATCGTACGCTGCGATGTTGTGGCGAGCGGTGTGGTTGAAGCGGCCAAGTCTATCGGCGTCAAGGTGCCTGTCGTGGTTCGTTTGGAAGGCACCAACGTCGAGCAGGGGCAGGAAATCCTCCGGAATTCGGGACTCAAGTTTACGGTTGCGGAGGGCATGAAAGATGCCGCTGACAAGGTGGTTGCACTTGCCAAGTAAGGAGGATTGCATTGGCTATACTGGTTGATAAAAACACTCGATTGGCCGTTCAAGGCATTACTGGCAAAGAAGGCTCTTTTCATGCCCTGCAGTGCAAGGCTTATGGAACTCAGGTTGTTGCCGGCATCACTCCCGGCAAGGGTGGATCGACCTATGAGGGCATCCCCATTTTCAACACTGTCGAGGAAGCGGTTGAAAAGGAAGGCGTGAATGCGAGCGTGATCTTTGTCCCCCCGGCTTTCGCCGCAGACGCCATTATGGAGGCAGCGACCGCGGATGTCGCCTTAATTGTCTGCATAACCGAAGGGATTCCGACGCTGGACATGGTTCGGGTCATGACGCTGGTTTCCCGAACCAAAAGCCGGCTGATCGGTCCCAACTGTCCGGGCATCATTTCTCCGGGAAAATGTAAAATCGGCATCATGCCGGGGCAGGTATTCAAGGAAGGGAATGTGGGCGTTGTTTCCCGCAGCGGAACCCTGACCTATGAAGCCGTCCATCAACTGTCGGGCCGGAATATCGGGCAGTCCACGTGCATAGGAATCGGGGGCGACCCGATCATCGGAACAAATTTTATCGATGCGCTTGCCTTGTTTAACCAGGATCCGGACACCAGGGCGGTCGTCATGGTCGGCGAGATAGGCGGGACCGCCGAGGAGGAGGCTGCAAAATATATAAAGGAAAACATGAAGAAACCTGTCGTCGGTTTTATCGCCGGGCAAACCGCGCCTCCAGGGCGGCGCATGGGCCACGCGGGCGCCATCATCTCGGGCGGCAAAGGGACTGCGGCCGAGAAGATGGACTGCATGCGCCAGTGCGGCATCCATGTGGTTGAGAGCCCCGCCGAAATCGGCGAAACGATGGCTCAATTACTATAGCCGGCAGTCCATAGCCGGCGGTCGGCGGCAAGAGTATTATTCCCGCCGACTGCCGACTTCATGAATCCGGCCCCATCCTTTAAGATTAAAAGCATGAGTCTGGGGAGGGTTTTGATAATTCAGGGAGCGATCCTGCTCGTCTCGGGTATTTTGCTGACCTACGCGCAATTCTTTTCGAAGATAAATCCCGGGCGGCTCCCTGGAGATATTCACATCAAGCGCGGCAATTTTTCGTTTTACTTCCCACTAACAACGTGCGTCATTCTGAGCGTTCTGCTCACTTTGATTTGCTACATTTTTCGGAAATAAATCATGGATAATGAGAACACAGCTTTGGAGCAGGCCGTTTTGGATGCTCTTCGTACGGTAAAAGATCCGGATTTGAACAAAGATATCGTCACCCTCAATTTCGTAAAGGATCTGTCGGTTAAAAACGGAGTGGCCTCGTTCACAATCGAGCTGACGACTCCGGCCTGCCCGGTAAAAAAGGAAATGGAACAGTGGGCCCGCGATGCCGCTTTGAGCGTGAGCGGAATCCGGGAAGCTCAAGTTCGCATGACCTCCCGGGTCTCTCAAAGCGCAGCACCCGCGGGCAAACAGGCGATCGAGGGGGTGAAGAATATTGTTGCCGTCGGCAGCGGTAAAGGCGGCGTCGGCAAAACCACCGTTACGGTGAATCTGGCTGTAGCGCTTGCGCGGATGGGCGCCTCGGTCGGGTTGCTGGACGCCGACATATACGGGCCCAATGTGCCCCTGATGATGGGCATCAGCGGCCGCCCGCACGCGATCGGGGACCGCATTCAGACGCTCTCGAACTACGGCGTTCGCATGATGTCCATGGGATTTCTGACCAGTGACGATACGCCCCTTATCTGGCGCGGCCCCATGCTTCACAGCGTTATACAGCAGTTCATCCGCCAGGTGGATTGGGGTGAACTGGATTATCTGCTGATCGACCTTCCGCCGGGGACCGGCGACGTGCAGCTCAGCTTGACGCAGACTGTTCCGCTGACCGGGGCGGTTGTAGTGAGCACACCGCAGGATGTCGCGTTGCAGGACGCCCGCAAGGCAATCCAGATGTTCCGCCAGGTGCACGTGGATGTTTTGGGAATTGTGGAAAATATGTCCTATTTCCAATGCCCGAAATGCAATGAACGCACCCCGATTTTCAATCATGGCGGAGGCGCTGCGACGGCCGCCCGGTACGATGTCCCCTTCCTCGGCGAGGTCCCGATCAATGTCTCGATTCGTGAGGGCGGAGATGCCGGCAAACCGGTTGTGGCCATGGAACCCGAATCGCCGGGCGCGATGGCTTTTGTCCAGATCGCGGAAAGAGTCGCCGCGCAGGTGAGCATCGCAAACGCAAACAGCCAGAATACGATGATCATTGAGTAGTGGAAATCCTGATCCTCCATCCGGGCGGGCTGGGAGACATTCTGCTTTCCCTCCCCGCCATTAGCTTGATTCGGCGCGCTTGCCCTTCCGCCCGAATTACTCTGGCCGGCAACATGGATCACCTTGCCGCGATCGTTTCGGGTTACGCCGATCGTTTCGTCTCGCTCTCCACGCTTCCGCTGCATCGTCTCTACATGCCCGAACCGATTCCGGAAAGAGACCGCACCTTCTGGAACGCTTTTGACTGGATCGTGTCCTGGACAGGATTCGGCAATCCGGTATTTGCTTCCAATTTCACCAGGGTGCACTCGAACGTCTGCATCGCACCCTGGCGTCCCTCTCCGGAGGAGTCGCGGCATGTATCCCAAATTTTCGTCGATTCACTGAAGCTGGAAACTCTGTCGCCGAAAGATGCGTCGCCCGCCTTTATATCACTCGACCCGAATCTGCGGGAGGAAGGCCGGCGGTGGTTTCTCGACCGGGGCTGGAACGGACGGGATCCGCTGATTGCGCTGCATCCGGGCGCCGGGTCCAGGGCAAAGCGCTGGCCCATTCAACGCTTTATTGATCTGGCGCGATATCTTTGGCTCCAGAAAAAGGCGAGACTGCTGATAATAAGCGGTCCCGCGGAACCGGAACTTGCGGATCCAATTGAGGCGGCGCTTCCGGCCGAGGCTGCCTTCCGAGCCGATTCCGTGCCGCTGAATCTGATTGCGGCGCTGCTGGCGCAATGCACAGGCTTCGTCGGAAACGACTCGGGCATCGCCCATCTTGCCGCGGCGCTCGGCATTCGCTCCACGGTGCTCTTCGGTCCGACACTGCCTCGTCACTGGGCTCCCCTCGGGAAGCATGTCGCGGTAATAAGAGATGCCTCCGGCTGCCGGGCATGCGTGTCTCGCAGCGGAGAACACACCTGCCTGCAAAATATCACTGTCGAAAAAGCGATCGACGCCATGCAATCTCGATCTGATTTTTGGCAGGGGCCGGGCTTTATTGCAGGGCGCGCAAAGCAGGCGTTGCGAGACACGTAATCTCAATCCGTTTCCCGTTCGCGAAATGGGGAAAGGTCGGCGCCGCATTATGCAGGCTACTCAATGAGCGTCGAACCGGCGGCTTCTGCTTCCGGCCGGCTGCGAAATTCATATGCCTGATTCAGGGTTTCCATGGCGCCCCGAAATGTTCCCGGGCAATACTGCACGAAACGGTTGCGATTCTTCGCGTCTTTGAGCCTTCGCGGTTATATAGTTTTAGGAAACGCCAAGGCTCTAAGACGCAAAGATGAATGAGGGCCCCGCGATATAGCGAAGGCGTTCCGATTTTAACGAGGAGGCGGGATGAACAGGGAAACCGGCTTGCCTGGAATCTCGAGACGAACGGTTTTGAAATCCGTTGGCGCAATGGGGGCGGGATTGATGTTTAAAGACGTGGTGCAAATGGCAAAGGGCGCTTCCGGCGAGAAAATCATTCCAACCTTCTGCGCCATGTGCGGCCCGGGACTGGGATGCGGGATCTATGCTTTCGTAAAAGACGGACGGTTCATTCGCGTCGAGGGTATGAGGGAGTCGCCATTGAACGAAGGCCGGCTCTGCGCCAAGGCGCACGCCGCGCCGCAATGGGTCTATTCGCCGCAGCGGCTTCGCCATCCGCTCAAACGCGTCGGGGCGAAAGGAGAAGGACGCTTCGAGCGCATTTCATGGGATCAGGCCCTGGACCTGATCGCCACAAAACTCAAAGAGCAGAAAAAGAAATACGGTCCGGAGTCGCTGGCCATTCTCTCGCCCGCCCGCCGTTCCTACAGCGAATACCTGTACCGGTTCCTGATTGCGCACGGAAGCCCGAACTACGGCCACAGCGGCATCTGTGCAATGCAGAAGACATTTGCTTTTACCTACACGCTGGGCGCGGCCCCGTGGCCCGATATCCCGCAGAGCAATCTGATTCTCATCTGGGGCAAGCAGCCGGTCTATTCCGGCAGCACGCGCGGCAATCTGAAGCAGATCCTCGATGCCAGAGAGCGCGGCGCAAAGATCATCGCCATCAAGCCGACACTGGAGCCGGACGTGGCGATCGCCGATCAATGGATCCCGATCCGCCCGGGCACCGATGCCGCACTGGCTCTGGCGATGCTGCACGTCATCATCAATGAAAAGCTTTACGATGCCGCCTTCGTTGAAAAGTGGACGTTCGGTTTTGAGAAGCTCGCAGAGCATGTCCGGAAATATTCTCCCGCGTGGGCGGCGACGATTACGGGCCTCCCGCAAAAGCAGATCGAAGCCCTCGCCCGCACCTACGCAACCACAAAGCCGGCCTGCATTGACCACGGCAACGGGCTGGAGCACGCGCCTTCGTCAAATCATGCAGTCCGCTCCATCGCAATCCTCATGGCGATTACAGGCAATCTCGACAAGCCCGGCGGGGATGTTTTTCCATCCGGCGGCGGCCCCATGCCCAAAAGCGTTAACCTGAAGGAACGCTACACGCCGGAGTGGGTTGACAAACTGATCGGGCCGGAATTCCCAAGACCGTTTCAGCCCTGGATTGAGGGAACGTCTTCGGCGTATTACAGGCTGTTCGACAGTGTGTTGACGGGCAAGCCATATCCGATTCGGACCATGATTGCACCGGGCACGCAGCCGACCGTGAGCACCCGCGGCGTGAAAAACGTTCTTGAGGCGCTGAAGCGGCTGGAGTTTTTCGTGGTTGTCGATGTGATGCGCACCGCAGAGATGCACTATGCGGATGTCGTCGTTCCCGTTGCCAGCATGTATGAAACCGACCATCCGTTCGAAACCAGCGGCAGCTGGATCATGGCGCGCAACCGGGTGATCGAACCGCTCGGCGACTATAAATCCGACTACGAATTCTGGATCGACCTCGGCGTGCGAATGGGATACGGCAAGGATTTCTGGAACGGAAGTCTTGCCGAGTGCATGAACGATCAGCTGAAACCGACAGGTTTGACAATGGAGGAACTGCGGAAGAACCCGACCGGTATCGTGTTTGCGGTGCGACAAAGAGCCCATGGAAATTATGAGGAGATCTTTAACCGGCGCAGTACACGCTTTTCCAAAGCGCCCTACCTGCCGCAGGGCAAGGTTGCCATCTATAATACAACCTTTGAAAAACACGGGTACGAGCCGCTGCCCGTCTGGGTAGAGCCGCCGGAAAGCAGGACGGGAACGCCCGAGCTTCTTCAAAAATACCCGCTCATCTTTTCCGATTTTCACACGTCGAAGGTTTACAACGCCGCCTGGCTCCGCAACGTGCCCTATCTGGGCGAAGTGCTTCCCTATCCGACGCTGCAGATGCATCCCGACGCCGCTCGGGAGCGCGATATAAAAGAAGGCGACTGGGTGATTGCGGAATCGCCTCACGGAAGTGTGAAGGTTCGGGCCCAGATCAATCCGGGCATCCGGCCGGATACCGTCATGATGCTGCATGGCTGGTGGCAGGGATGCGAGGAGCTGCAGTTGCCGGGATTTCCGCTGCTCGACGGCGGCGCCAACAGCAACAGCATGTACAGCGTGGACGAAACCAAGGCTTTTGATCCTCTCGTCACGGCGATGTCCAGCCAGACTCTGGTGCAGGTGAAGAAGGCGTAATCGGAGTTGGGGAGAACAGAATGGCGAAGCAATTGGGTTTTTATATCGACACGGACCGCTGCGTGCAGTGCCACGCCTGCGAAATAGCCTGCAAATCCTGGAACGGCGTGGAACTCGGCGTCCAATGGCGACGGGTAGTGGACGACTGGGAGGGGCGATTCCCCGACGTCCGCAACCGGACCATTTCTTATTCCTGCATGCACTGCGCAAAGCCGGCATGCGCAAGTGTCTGTCCTGAAAAAGCAATTTCCAAGCGCGCCGAGGACGGAATCGTCTTGGTGGATCCCGGCAAATGCATCGGGTGTCGCGCCTGCCTGAAGGCCTGTCCCTTTCATGTGCCGCAATACGGCCAAAACGGCGTCATGCAAAAGTGCAATCTGTGCCTGGAACGCGTGGTGCAGGGCAAGCCGCCTTCCTGCGTGGCAACCTGCCCCGGGGAAGCCCTGAAATTTGGAACACTCGAAGAGCTAAAGGCTATGGCTGCTTCCAAGAGGGGTGAGATGCTGTCCGCGCAAACCGCGCCGGCATTTTTGCTGTCGGGCAGAATGTCGGGATCGGCTTTCCTTAGACTCCTGGCTGTTGGATCCGCGCTTGATCAATCAGCGGGATGAGTTCCGACAGTGCGGCAATGGTCGCTCCGTCAGACGGAACACTGTCGGCGCCGCGCGCATGACATAGATGCACCGCCCGCATGCCGACCGCTACGGCTCCGGCAATGTCGGTTCCCAGCGTATCTCCTACGTGCAGAGCCTCGCGCGGTTCGACCCCAAGTGCCGCCAGCGTTCGCAGAAATATTTCCGCCCGGGGTTTCCGCAGGCCGACTTCATCCGAGAAAGTCTGGACGGATAGATGCTTCAGCAGGCCCAGGCGTTCAAGAATGATGCGGAGTTCGGCCGGTATTGCAGATAACGGCCATCCGAAGACCACGGACTTGAAGATTCTCCAGAACTTCCGCCGCACCTTCAAGCGGGACGGGCAATTCGGACAGAATGGGCTGCGTGTACGCTTCAATCAGCCGGTTCATTAAGGATTCCGAACGGGGAATGCATTCGCCGTTCGGCAAAAGATCGAGGAGCATCTTTACCTGTTCTTCCACCCCGATATCCCGGTGCGTTTTCCACAAGGCTTCCAGCCTCTCCCCCACAGTTCTGTAAGCCTGCCCCAGCATCTCCATATCGGCGGGGATCCGCTCCGCATTGAGAATCTCATTCATTCTGCGGATCCGCTCTGTTCTGGCCCAGCCGGAGCCCTGCGGCGATTCCATGATCAGCGTGCTCCACAAATCGAAAGTCACGGCTCGAAGCATCCTCTCCCCCTTCGCGGATATGAATTTTCACCTGTGTACATCGGCGCCGATCCGCGGTTAAATACTCTATCACGCCGGCAGCCGATGCGGCGCCGTTTATGAGCGGGCCGGCCGCATCGCCCGGTCTGTTTTGGAGAGTATTCAGTGAAAAGGTCTTTGCTCAACAAGGGTTTTATTCTGGCATCCTCCGGTTACTTTTTTCTGTATTTCAGCGCATCGGTTTTCTATCTGTTCCCGCTTTATCTGGACGGTTTTCATCCAACAAAAAGCCAGGTTGGGCTGATTATGGGAATCCATAGCGTTACGGCGATCCTCGTCCGCCCGTTGTTTGGCCGCGTGCTCGACCGTCGCGGAGGCAAGATTGTGGCCGCAGCCGGCGTGCTGATCATGACGGCATCGATGCCGGGATTTTATTTCCTCCAAAGCGCGGGATTGCCGGCTGTTATTCTTCGCGCCGTGAACGGCATCGGCTGGGGAGTATCGACGGCAGCGCTTTTGGCTATCTGTTCAGAGGTGGCGCCCCCTGGGCGAATGGCGCAGTCGCTGGGCTTTATCGGCGTAGCTGGGATTATCTCCCAGGCCGTGGGGCCTGCAGTCGCGGAGGAAATATTCCGGCGCCACAGTTTCGATGCGGTGTTTACCTTTAGCTTTCTCATGCTTGCCGCCGCGCTGCTTTGCATTGTTCCGATTCGGGAGACGATTCATCCGGCTGAGCGAAGGAAAGGGATGCAGACCCGAAGCGCGCGGACCTTTTCCATCGGCATCCTTTGCATCATTGCCGCCATGCCGACCATTCACGGGGCAGCCCGGGGCACGGTCCTGAATTTCATTGCTCTTTACGGCGCAAGCCTCGGCTTCAGCCGAGTAGGACCCTTCTTCCTGGCTTTCTCGGTCGGTGCCGTCCTTACACGACTCGGCATGGGAGATTTCTCGGACAAGTATGGGCGCAAACGCGTCATTTTTCCGTCGGCCGTGTTGATCGGACTGAATCTTTTCTGGATCGCGGGACTCCGTTCCTACTGGGCCTTTATCTCAAGCGGCTTTATTGCGGGGCTGGCCCAGGGGCTCATTTTCCCGGCTCTCAGTACCTATCTGATCGATTTTATGGGCAGAGAGAATAAGGGACTGGCTCTCGGCCGTGTCCGGCTACCGCCTCATGTACGGGGTCGCCGGCTGCCTGATTCTGCTGTCAACCGCCGTCTTCAGCATCAAAGCTCCCCCTATTGCCACACCCTCTGAATTGCAAAAATGAACCGCGAAGGCGCGAAGAAGCGCGAAGTCTTTGCGCCCGGCTTCGCGGCCTTTGCTTCTTTGGTTTCCATTTGCAACCGGGCAGGGTAAGGTTTAGGATATAGCTAATTTCCTTCCAGCTGGTAGCCATCGCGCTTCTGCTTATTCTTAAGCGGCTGCGGGCTCTGAATCGAAGGGGGGCGCTATGAGACGCTACGGAATGATGCTCGCGATTCTTTTGCTTGTTGCCGTGAACGCGTTCGTGCTTGCCTGCATTGCCTACAACCGCTCCGGCGAATCTCTGGCCGCCCTCACTCAGACCGAGCGCGAAATTCCTCTGGCTTCCTACTGGAGCTACCGCGTCCGCGAGAACACAGGCCTCTCTCTTCGCCTGGATTGGACAACGAATTGGTTTATGTCGGAAATATTTTACAATCCGGCGGATTTCCGGAGAAGCGATGAAATTGCCTGGTTCGATCAGGCGAAATTAGAATCCATCGGATTCGACTGCAGCCTGCCGCTCAATGCCCCGGATGCGTATGAAGGGCATATGAACCGCAAACGGGAGCCGGCCTATGAAGTGACGCTCCCTGTAGGGAAACGTCATGAGCCGTGGATCGCGGCCATTCGAGAGATCGCACCTCGTTAAGACCGAGTTCTTCCGATTGGCGATCAGGGATTCCTACTCTATGCCGAAAACCGCGGACCGCTGCGCGGTCCTCTTCATTCGGGCATCCTTAACGCGGATGCAGAGTTCGTAAATTCCCGGTTCAAGCCCTTCGAGATTGACCTTGCCGCCGATAAAAATGTTGCCCTTATCGTCCGTATCTCCTATCTCCCCGACCGGCTGACGCCAGGCGAGCTGCTTTACGGGCTTTCCATCCTTGATCAATTCTGCTTGCAGCGTCAGATCTTTTCCGGGCGGAGCCGGATCATTCCGGAATACGCGCAGGATGTAGCCGCACACTTCATTCTTTGGATAAATACGGATCCCCTGAACCGTCTTCGCCCGTCTGAGGTCGTTGCCATCGGCATTTCCTGCGGGCAGGGGATCGAGAAGCACGAGGCTGCTCAACGCAAGCCTGGAGTGCGCGAGATCGGGTACATCCACCCACGCGGTTGTCGTTCCCGTGAGACCCGTTTCCGTTTCCCGGACGCCGATGCGGGCCTGGTAAATGCCGGGTTTTAAAGTCAGCTGCCTGGAATATGCATACCCGTTCGCCTTGCCTTGCGCCAGTCGTTCGGGGGCGAGGGTTCCCTGGACGGTTGTTGAAAGAGCTTCCACTTGCTTGCCTGACGAGTCATAGATTACGGTCACGATTTCAACGGTGAAACGGTGTCGATCATTTTGCGGCTGGTATTGAAGCGCGTCGCCGTCAAAATGTACCGTGAGAGAAACCTGTGGTCCCTGTTCGGTGTTTTCGACAAAATCCATTTGCGCGGAAACGTTCAGCGCCGTTTGCGGCAGGGCTTTGTTCAGCGACCGGACCAGCTGCTGCTGCGGCGTTCTTTCGCCTTCATCCGCCAGTTCCTTTTCCAGTTCAGCCGGCGAGAATCCCCGTATCGTCCTTACATTGTATTCGGGATGATTGCGGATGCGCACCTTGATGCTATGGAACTTCCGGTCGTCGTCCTGCGGGTTCAGGTAATAGCCGAGAACATAATAATAGCGGTTTGACTCGAACGCGCGGCCGACTAAGCCGCTCAGGTTATTCTCATTCATGTAAAAGTCGCCGCCCGTATCCTTGGCCAGCGTCGCCAGTATATCCAGCTTTTCGGGATCCGGGTGATCGACCAACAGGCCTCTGCCGTCGATCGAATAGATCACGACGCCGGATCGGGCCGCCCGGTTGATTACCTTGCGCGCTTCGTCATATTTCGGCCAGCCGTCTCTCCCGTTCTGCGTCAGACCGCCGGAAAACAGGGCGATCATACGCTGGCCGGGCATGCCGGCCAGCTGTTCGATCAGCGTATTCAACGTGAGGAGCATGGTCTCGCGGAAGTAGGAGAGCCCGAAAACAATGCGGTTCGCACGGGCGCGCGTGTAGACGCCGAATTTGTCGTCGATGCCCTCTTCAATCCGAATGATGGCTTTCCCCTCTTCCATCGCGCTTGAATCGCCGCGCATGATGCGCCCGGCCAGCGTGGCGGTGAAGAGCGCCGTCTCCCACGCATTCGGACCGATCTGGATCCGCTCAATGGCGCAGCGCAGCAGCCGGCGGTCGCGGGTGAACTGCTGCGCGATGCCGAGCGTTCCGTCGCTGGTCACGATGGCCATCATGTCCTGGTCCGTCATCTGTTCGTCGACAATGCGGCGCAGGTTTTGTTTGACCCAGTTGAGGTGTTCAAACTCAAGGTGAAGGTTGTCCACATACAGGATGACGGATCTTGCCGGAGGCGCTTTCAACCGCTCGCTGAGGCTTGCAGCGGGAGACTTTTGAGGATCGGAGGCTGCGGCTTTGTCATTCGAGCCTCCCACCTGCAGTATGGAAAAATGGCTGATCTCGCGTGGTTCATTGTTCTCCAGGAGCTCGAAATCTTCCGGTTTGAGATTTTCCGCGATACGGCCCTTCTCGTCCCGGACGACGGCGCGAATTTCCACAAGCTCCGTCCGGACTCTGAAAACCTGGTTTTGTGCCTCACTCTCGTCTTTGGGGATGCCCGGAGCCCCGCC
>CAZLHW010000062.1:0-5725 GCA_964559085.1 uncultured Acidobacteriota bacterium
GGATCAAGAAGCCGTCGATTCCGGGGAAGTGCAGGAGAAATTTGTCTATCAGCTTTATATACACAGATCGGACAGGCGGCCGAATAATTCCTTTACCGCATCTTTTTGATCTTCATCGACCATGGCCAGAATCGCCCCTTCAAAATCCATGAAGGTGATCAAGCGCTCGAACCAGCCGTTCTGAATCCAGCAGACATTGTATTTGTCGTTATTTAGAAATTCGGCGTTTTTCCTCGAGCTGCTTTCCCAATCCCATCGGTCGATGTCCGGCCAAACAACCCGTTTCTCCCATTCGTTGGCATCGGAAAGAAGGGGTTTGCCGGGCCGCACCATGGAACCGCCGGCCACCGGGACATACTCCCACTCAATACCGAAGATGTCGGGGCCGCCTCCTTCTTCAGGCGGCATGGCGTCTGCTTCGGAGACCAACGCTCTGGATACATTGTCCGGATAAACGCGGGGAGCAAACATCATGGATTCAATGTCGGTGATTTGCCAGATCGGCTGCCGCCGGTACAGGGCCTTTACCGCTTCCTTCATCGTAACCGGGAAGCCGTAAATCGGGGAAGGGGGCATGTTGAAAATTTTGCACGCGAAGGTCTCGAGTGTTCCCACGGGTTCCAGTTCCTTCGGGTCAAATTCCGGAATGATCATTGTTTCATCCTTTGCTGATGCACGGAGGCATTATCTGTATGTTTCAATTTCAGGATCAGGTCGGCGTTTACACCGAATGGGCCTCAGGCTGCAGCCGGTGCTTCTTCTATACTCTTTCATTCCCGTTGCTGGGAGCGTGTCCGAGAATTGGGATGTGCCGCGTTCCGAGCGCCGCGCGGGCGGATGCGGGGCGGCGCGACGCAGGCGCTGTCGGCGCATCGCCGGGGAGCGCCAACGAGGCATAGGCCCGCGCGCCGCCGGAACCCTCTGGGCGCAAGGGGCTGCGGGCCAATGTCTGCGTTGCTCGTCGCCAACGATCTCCCCGCAATACTTGCATTGCGCGGCATCAGCCTCCTCCTCGCGCCTTGATCCTGGCCCGCAAGATCCTTGCGTGCGACATTTCCTGATTCTCGGACACGCTCCCTAGGATACTTCTCCTCCAGGAAAAATTCTTCAATCAATTTTAAACAGCGGTATTCCAATCAATTTTTTTTCGTAAAAAGATGATGGAAAGTGACGCTTGAATTTGAACCATGGTCGCGGTCATCGCCCGGCTATAGAGGAGACTCTCATTGAGGCTACGCTGTTGTGTTTTTTCTTGCAGCTTCAATGAAGGAACTTTACACTATCGCGACTCCCAATAACGGGCGCCATTGCAAATATCATCTGCATGTTTAAGCGAAACAAATTCCAACCGGATTTAAACCGTCAAAGGAAATAGGACAATGAAAAATCTTTGCAACACACGTGGAAAATTGCGCTCTCTCACTTTTCTATTGTTCATGCTGATGGCACTGCCTGGCGTTGAATGTCTGCTCGCCCAGGCCCCGAAGATGGACAGGGGGCCTATGCCCAAAATGCCGATGCAGATCAAGCCGGACCCGAGAGTGCAGCAGCGCAAGTATCGCTTTACAGAAACCAACGAGGATTTGGCTTATGTTCTTTACGTGTCTTCCAAAGTAACAAAGGATAAGAAAAGCCCCCTGATCGTGGCGCTGCATGGCATGGGGGGCGACGGCAACTTCCTGGTGCGCGACCGCCTTGTCGATCTTGCGGAAGAAGGCGGATATATTGTCGTGGGGCCTTTGGGGTACAACGTGAGCGGATGGTATGGCTCTCCGGTCATTGCAATGGGCGGGCGTCCCGTCGAACCGCCCAATCTGGCGGAGTTGAGCGAAAAAGACGTCCTGACCGTTTTGGATATGGTGCGAAAAGAGTTCAATGTCGACGATAAACGCACCTATTTGCTGGGGCATTCCATGGGAGGCGCTGGAGCCCTGTTTTTGGGCGCCAAGTATTCCTCCAATTGGGCCGCCATTGCAAGTATTGCCCCGGCGGCCTTTATGATGCAGAAAAATCAAAAGGACTACCTGGCCCAGATTAAAAAGGCAAATATTCCGGTAATGATTGTTCAGGGAGGCAAGGATAACGTTGTGCCCCCCCAGAATACGCGCACCTGGGCCGACGCCATGAAGGAACTGGAGATGAAACATGAATATGTGGAATTGCCCGAGGGGGATCACGGCACCGTGATCTCAGAGGGCATGCCCAATATCTTCAAGTTTTTTGCCGGCCACTCCAAAGGCGGCGTCGAGTAGCGCAAAGCCAACGGCCGGAAGTTTGCGATTCTTCGCGTTCTTTGAGTCTTGGCGGTGAAGCGGAATTGGCCGCCAGGGCGCAAAGAACGCGAGGAAAAAATCAAAGAAACACCGGCAGAGCTTCTATCGCAGGCCGCCGGGGGCAATCGGTTGTTTGAGTGTTTTGGCGATGCGGAAGCCGAGGTAGGGGCGTCCCCGTGTGTCCGGCGGATACACAAAAGCCCGGTTCGCCGAGCGCAGCGTCGTCGCGCTGCTTTCAAAGGAATTGGAGCGGAATCCGCGCACATTGCAGTTGCCGCTTTTTACCGCGGAGCCATCAGTCGGCAACAGAGTAGAATCCGGTTCGTAACAATCTTCCACCCACTGATAGACATTTCCATACATATCGCACAGGCCGAAGGCATTTGTCGGGAAGGAGCATACCGGAGAAGTGGAATCCACCCATATATCGCGCCCTTCAGCCATCCCGGCCACATCCTGCCCGGAGTCCTTCCCATAATTGGCATAATCATGGCTGGGCTCGTTCCCCCACCAGTAAACCGTGGTAGTGCCGGCGCGCGCCGCATACTCGAATTCCGATTCCGACAAAAGGCGGTATTTCCCTTCGCCGGTCTTTTTGTTGATCCAACGGATGAAATCCTGTGCGTCCTGCCAGCTGACGCCGACAACCGGATGATTTCCGGGGGCGTGGCCGGTGTAGTTTTTGATCGGCTTCCCATCGCGATCTAATCGGAGCGAGGCTTCCACGGCCGGGCCGTCGCAGATTCCATCCCGAACGCATGCATCCCACTCATCCCATGTGATGGGCGCTTTGCTTACTGCGAAGGCATACGAGATCACAACGGTATGCTGCCCTTCGTCGGCATCCCGGCCTTTCTCGGTTGCGGGAGAACCCATGAGGAATGTGCCGGGCGGCACAATCACCATCTCCGGGCAGGCGCTGCAGTCTTTGAAAGTTTGGGTGACCGGATCGGCGGCATCGCCAGGAGATCCGACGGCGAGCGCAAAAACTGTTGCTTGCCACAGGAGGATTCCCACAAGGGCTGCATAGGGGCGCCCCCCGGATAGAGCGCCGGCCGCCCCCGCCTTCAGAAAATCCCTGCGCTTCATTACGGTGCTTTTGCCTCCCTTTTTCATTTTCCCTCATCCGCAATTAAACAGAGCCCCGGGTCGTTTGAGTGGCGCGGATTGCTGCACTCGAGGCGGCCGAGGCTCGGACTAGGGTTGGATGCCCGCCTCAGAGATCATGGAATTGCCTGATTCACACAGCTCTAATGTTTGTATTTTTTTAGGGATTAGAGATTTATGTAATCTCCTTGCCCGATGCAAGGAGTGTTTGTCCGCCCATGCCGGAAAGTCCAACAAGAAGACCGGCGATGAAATGAAAAAAGAGCGGTACGCATTCCACCGGCGGAGAGCTTCAACTGCCAAGCTAGCGAAATTGTTCGCGCATTGTCAAGAAATATGTCACACAAATGTGACAGCATTCGGGCGGGAAAACGTTTTCTGCAGCTGCTTCGGCCGGGCGCCGAGCGGCGGACGGTTTTAAAGGACTCCTTGAGGGACCGGAAGCCCTGAGGGAATCCTTCCCTCAGGGCTTTTTGCAGTCTTGCGGATGCCGCGACGAGCGGGGGCGGGTCTGCTTATTTGCAAACGGGTTCGTCCGGCCAGCCCATAGATTTTGAGGCCGCGCCGATGACGGCCTGAATCAGATCGACTTTGCCGTTTCGCATGCGGAACATATGGAAATCGGGCAGGCTGCCCGCGAAATGCACATAAGCGACTACCGTACCCGCTTCCACATCCACGAGGAAACGCCGCGGGCCATGGTTTGTGATCACGAGGCCTTTGGGAGAGCAGTCATGCGCCGTCATTTTGACGCCGCCCATCATGCCGCCTCCCTTGGTTGTCTGAAAGCCGTTTTCCCAGCGATCACAGACGCCGGCGAAGGGGGTGTGCACCTTGGGATTTTCGGCGAACATATCAAAATAGTCGTCGGCGGCGGCAATCATCGCCAAACGGCTGCTGCGTTGCTCCTCGGGAATAATACTTTCCCAGTCCTGGTCTTTGGTTTCCAGCACAGTTGCCGCATTGAATGCAAACTCGGTCTCCCGAGCGACAAATGTCTCAATTTCCGTAATCTTTTGATTGTCGACTTTAAGCCGGACTCCGTAGAGGATGGGCCGAATGACGCCGTCCGCAGGCGGTTTCGCCGACAAGCCGGCAAAAGGCGACTTTGATTCCGGCGGTTTTGTTTTTGGGGCTGTATATTTTTCTTCGATCACGACATTGGAATGGGTGCCGCATTTATACGTGTCGAGCAAATCCCGCTTGAGCAGCACCTTACCGGCGGTTTTCCAAAAGCCTTCTCCCAAAGGCAGCACGACGCCGTTTTCTGTAAACATTACATTAGCCGCGAGCGGAAGGCTTGATGGGTTGTGCGCCTCGAGAGCGCTGAAATATTGTCCAATTATTCCCTTCAGACTGTCTCGGGTACAGGCCGTTTGCGCGTTGGCAGAAGCGCCAAATCCGAAGGCCATGAATACCGAGGCTAAAATGTATTGAGCTATTCGTTTCATTCCGTGTTTCTCCGAAAAAGGTTGAAAGGGGAGGGGCGGAATGGACCGATTGCATCCCTCCGGATGGCGGACGATCCATTCAATCCGCGCCTGACCAAAAATTATCCAATCATTCCCGGCTGCATAAATTCTCGAGGGCTACTATATCACAGCAGCCGCATGGCATGGTGCGGGGAGCTTATGTTTTATATGCGAATGGCATGCATCCGTGCGAGCGGCGGCTCCTGCCGGGATTCTGTTGTTTTGTCGCAGTTGACTTTTTGCCTGAGTCTGAGTCAGCATGCGTGTCACAAATATATGACTAAGGGCAATTCGATGCTACAACATCCGTCAAACAGGAACTTTCTTTCCTATGGGATGGGGACCTTTGTAAGGAGCTGCGGTATGAATGGAAGACTCAAATGCAAAGCCGGGAAACCTGTAATCGCATTGCTCTTATTGCTTGGCCCGGCAATGTTTGGACGGAACGAAGAGAGGGCGTCCTATTGGGATCCCAAACTTGCGCCGGAGCAGCGGGCGGCCGATCTTATATCCCGCATGACGCTCGAGGAAAAAGTGCTGCAGATGCAAAGCACCGCTCCCGCCATTCCCCGGCTCGGCGTTCCGGCTTACAACTGGTGGAACGAGGCCTTGCATGGTGTAGCGCAGGGGCGTGCCACCGTTTTCCCACAAGCCATCGGGCTTGCTGCAACCTTTAATACCGACCTCCTGTATCGGGTGGCGGACGCCATTTCCACTGAAGCGCGAGCCAAGTATAACGATGCCCTGACGCGGCCTGCTCCCTCCGGTCCTGAAGCGCTGATGACGCTCCCGGGGCGCACCGCCGGATTGACCTACTGGTCTCCGAACATCAACATTTTCAGGGATCCGCGCTGGGGGCGGGGCTAGGAAACT
>CAZLHW010000062.1:5735-12363 GCA_964559085.1 uncultured Acidobacteriota bacterium
GGATACTTACGGTGAAGATACGTTTCTAACGAGCCGCATGGCGGTCGCGTTCGTCACAGGAATGCAGGGGAGAGATCCTCATTATCTGAAAGTCGTAGCGACGCCAAAACATTATGCCGTCCATAGCGGTCCTGAACCGCAACGGCATGTCTTCGACGCCAGGGTGAGCGAGTTCGATCTCGTCCATACATACCTGGCTGCTTTCCGCGCCGCCGTTGTCGAAGGCAAAGCGGAATCGATCATGTGCGTCTACAACTCTGTGGCCGGCGTCCCCGGATGCGCCAATACGGATTTGCTGCAAAACCGTCTGAGAGACCAGTGGGGCTTCCGGGGCTATGTCGTCAGCGATTGCGGGGCCGTCAGCGACATTTACCGGAATCACCGCTACACATCCACAATGGGCGGCGCGGCCGTTGCGGCCGTGAAGGCGGGCACCGACCTTACCTGCGGCACGGAATATGGAACGCTGATTGACGAAATTAAAGCCGGCCGCATCACGGAATCCGAAATAGACCGCTCGCTGAAACGGCTCTTCACCGCCCGATTCCGTCTGGGCATGTTTGATCCTCCGGAGCGGGTTCCTTATTCGAAAATATCGATTGCGGAAAGCGATTCGAGCAGGCATCGACAGATTGCCCGGGAAGCGGCACGGCAGTCCATCGTGCTGTTAAAAAATAAAGACGGAATCCTGCCCTTGAGTCCTTCGTTGCGAAGGATCGCCGTGATCGGACCCTCCGCGGATGATCCTGTGGCCCGTCTCGGCAATTATAACGGCATCTCTTCGCGGCAGGTGACGCCCCTGGAAGGAATGATTCGGCAGTTTCCGAATGCGCAAGTGCGGTATGCGTTGGGAGCGACCTATACCGCCGGCACCTACGCGCTGGTTTCCTCCGCATTTCTGGCGCCGCCGGATGGGCGCAACAGCGGGCTGCTGGTTGAGTATTTTGACAACCCCGACTTGAAGGGATCGCCGAAAGTCCGCCGCACCGAGTCGCGCGCCTATTTCGACATGGACATGGAGGACCGGGCTGTTGTGACCGCGATCGGGAAAGAACGGTACTCCGTGCGCTGGACGGGAACCCTGACGCCGCCCTACACCGGCGACTATGCCTTGACCGTCCGCACCGGGAGATGGAACCGTACTGCTACCGCGCGGCTTTTTCTTGATGATACGGAATTTGTTCCGGATTCAGGGATGCCTGCACAAGCCGCAGGACGAAGCGGAAAGAACCGGGTGCGGCTGCAGGCAGGAAGAAAATATGTATTGCGCGTGGAGTACCGGCAGCCGGGATCCGGCGGCACGCTGCAGCTTGGATGGATCCCTCCCGTCGCCGCCGCCCTTTCAGAAGCCGAAACCCTTATAAGAGATTCGGATCTTGCCGTCGTCTTTGTGGGATTGAATTCCGAGCTGGAAGGAGAAGAGATGCCCGGGGTGAATATTCCCGGATTTTTGGGCGGGGACCGCACCAGCCTGGACCTGCCGGAACCGCAGGAAAACCTTGTGAAGACAGCCGTGAGCACGGGCAAACCGGTGGTCGTTGTCCTGACCAGCGGCAGCGCCATCGCCGCCAATTACGCTGCAGAGCACGCGGCTGCCTTGCTTGTTGCATGGTACGGCGGAGAGGAAGCCGGCACGGCAATCGCGGAAACGCTGTCGGGCGCAAACAATCCCGCAGGCCGACTTCCGGTGACTTTCTACAGGAATGCGGATCAGCTGCCGCCGTTCGAAAATTATGATATGAAAGGCCGAACCTACCGTTTTTTTAACGGGGACCCTCTTTATCCCTTCGGCTGGGGCCTAAGCTATTCGCACTTTACATACTCAGGCCTGATCGCGAAACGCACGCGGGATGGAGCCGAAATCCGCGCAACCGTAAAGAATGCTTCTGTACGGGCGGGCGACGAAGTTGTTCAGCTCTATGTAAGCGGCGGTCGGGAAAAGGACGCGCCCATAAGAAGTTTGCGCGGATTCCGTCGCATTCATTTGCGCGCGGGAGAAAGCCGCGAGGTGAAGTTTACAATCCGTTCGGAGGAACTGCCGGAATCCGATTTGGAAATCAGCATCGGCGGCGGACAGCCGACGGCCGGCGTCCCGCACGTGCGCGGCACGCTGAAGAAAAGGATTTAACGGGGAAAGCCCCGCACCCAACTGTTGATCCTATGACAGACAAGAAGGAGAAAAATATGAAGCGTTTTGTACTTGCACTCGCATTGCTACTGTCTTTTGAGGCCGCCTTGTGTCTGGCTCAGACGACTCCGCCCGCCATCAAGGAAGATTTCCGGCCCTCCGTTTTGAACCAGCCCGGCCAGGAGTACCCCCAGGTCAACTCCCAGGGCTACGCGCGATTTAGAATTCTTGCTCCCCAAGCCCAAAGCGTCAGCGTCAGCTTGGGCGGCCGCGGAGGCACTCCCCTCCAAAAAGGCGAGGATGGAGCGTGGGTCGGCACTACGGCCGCGCCGCTGGATGAAGGCTTTCACTACTACCGTCTTACGGTCGATGGAGGGACCTTCAACGATCCCGGCGCGCTGAATTTCTACGGATCGATCCGCTGGGAAAGCGGCATTGAAGTTCCCGCGCACGACCAGGAATTCTATGCCCTTAAGGATGTTCCCCACGGCCGCGTGCAGCAGATTCTATTCCCCTCAAAGAGCACCGGCACCTCCCGCCGGGCGTTTGTCTACACCCCGCCGGACTATGACAAGAATCCTGCAAAGCGGTATCCCGTGCTGTACCTGCAGCACGGCTGGGGAGAGGATGAAACCGCCTGGAGCAACCAGGGTCGCGCCAATCTGATCATGGACAATCTGATCGCCGAAGGGAAAATCAAGCCTTTTCTAATCGTGATGACCTACGGCATGACAAATGACGCCAAAATCGGGAGCATTGGAAGCTTCAATATCGCACCCTTTGAGACGGTTCTCGTCAATGAGTTGATCCCTTACATTGACGCCAATTTCCGTACGCTCTCCGATCAGCCGCATCGCGCCATGGCGGGCCTATCCATGGGCGGCATGGAGACAAAGACGATTACGCTGAAACATCTTGACCTCTTTTCCCATATCGGTCTCTTCAGCGGCGGAACCATTTCTCCGGACGACGTCAAAAATACGCCCGGGTTCGCCGATAAAGTGAAGCTGGTGTTTGTCAGCTACGGCAGCCGCGAGCTGGGCGGCGGTCCGGGAGGCGGACGCGGCGGTTTCGGCGGCGACCCGAAGGCAAACGCCGAAGCGTTGAAAAAGGCAGGCATTAACAGTGTCTTCTATGTGTCGCAGGATACGGCTCATGAGTTCCAGTCCTGGCGACGCAGCCTGCGCGAAATGGCGCCGCTGCTGTTTAAGGACTAATTGCTTGCAACAGAAGATCCGCCGGTGTTTATTTAAGTTCCGCTTCGCGCTCCTTGCGTCTTCGCGGTTGGTCCGAGTCAGCCGCTGAGCCGCAAGGAACGCGAAGAATCGCAACCGACAAGTATCAGTCATTCAGCTTCGGCAGTAAGGACTTCAACATTGGCTTAAGGAGAATCCATAATGACAAATGCTGCGTACCGCTATCACATGAAAAGAAAACTGGGACTGTCGTTGGTTCTGGCTGCTCTGATGTTTGTGTCCGGCTGTTCTCAGCCGCCTGCGACGACGCCGCCTGAACTGACGGAACTGGTGGAGCGCGCCGCTATCGAGGATCTGTTCAACGATTACTATGCGCAGTTCGGTCCTCACAGCAAACATGATTTTGCGTCTTTCTTTACCGCCGACGGCATCCTCGAAGTCAACGGTCTGGTCGCCAAGGGTCTTGAAGCGATCAAGGCTATGTATGCCCAGGCGGGGATAAGCAGCGAAGGAAAAGCAAAGAAGGCGGAAAGCGCGGTGCCGGAGGGCGCTTCCATGATGATGTTCACCAATCTGAAGATCCAATTGCAGGGGGATAAGGCTGTGGCTACCCTTCTCTGGCACAGCGTCAAATCCGACCTGCTGACGTCAGCGCCCAAAGTGACGGAATACGGCCGTGAGCGAACGGAACTGGTCAAGCAGGGCGGGCGCTGGCTCATCAGCAAGCGTTCGGTATTGACCGAGGGCGGCATGCCGGAGGGACTGTTGCAATCCTATCCGAAGCAATAACCCGAAGATCCGGCACGATCCCGAAGCGGCGAAGGCTGGTCTCGCCTCGCCGCTTCGCGGCGCTGTGTGTTTTATTAATCTTCAGAAGAGGCGTGGAAGATTCCACGGAACAGCAGGACTCCCAAGGCACACATCGCAACCGGGAGCACCAGCAATCCCAGCACGGCGACGGGAGCAACCTGCAGTTTGATGATCCATCCGCCTGCCAGGGGACTAAGAACGGCTCCAATGCGTCCAATGCCGGCCGCCCACCCGATGCCGGTCGCACGGATGAGCGGAGGATAAAAGATTGCGGAAAGAGCATTGAGAACAAATTGGCTTCCGGAAATCCCACAGCCGACCAGGAGCAGCAGAATCCACCAGGACGGTCCGCTCGACGGCAGGATGGAAAAGAGTCCGAGTGCGGCTGCCGTGATGCTGTACGCCGCAAGCATTGACATCACCGTCTTTCCCTTATATATACACCAGGAAAGGATCAGTCCTCCCGCCAGCCCGCCCGCCTGGATCATCACAGCGCCCTTGGGCGCCTGCGATGCGGTCCAGCCCTGCGCCGTCAGAAGCGTCGGCAGCCAGTTGACCAGCAGATAAAGGACGAACATATTAAATACAAAAACCATCCATAGAAGAGTCGTTCCCTTCCGATACGTCGCGTTCAGCAGTTCTGTGACGGATTGCTTATGAACGGCCTGCTTCTTGGCATAGACCGTTCGCGGATCGATCCCGGGCGCCAGACGGGCGAGGATTTTTGCGGCGCGTGGATCATTCGGCCGGCTGGCCAGCAAAAGCTTGATCGATTCCGGGATGGCAGCGGCAAGGAGCACGCTGAGCAAAAGCGGAATTGCCCCGCCGATGGTGAACATGCCCTTCCAGCCGAAATTACCGATGATGACGGGCGCCACGAATCCCGCGGTGAACGCGCCAATCGATACTCCTGAAAACATCAGCGTAACCAGAGCGGCGCGCCGCTTGGTCGGAAGATATTCCGTAGTCAGGGCCGTTGCATTCGTCAGACTTGCTCCCAGCGCCAGGCCGGTCAGAAACCGCCAGACCAGAAGCTGCATTGGATTGCTTGCGAAACTTGTGCCGATGGATGCCAACCCGAGAAATGCCATGGAGGCGATCAGCAGAATGCGCCGGCCGAATCGATCGCCCAGAGGGGCCAGAAAAGCTCCTCCGATTGCGATGCCCAAAAGTGCCGATGTCAACACCAGGCTGAAATCCGCGGATTGAATCGACCATTGTGCGGAGAGCGTCGGCACTATGAGCGCCATGCTTTGAATGTGGTAACCGTCGAGCCAGACCACCAGCGCGCTCAGTATTATAACCGTGATCTGAAGCGAAGACAGTTTTCTGCTGTCGATCAACCGGCCTATTTCCGTTGCGGGAGGGGGATTCAATTCCATGACAGCCCTTTCAAGAGAGTTTAAGACACGGATACCGCACTGCCCGGGCGGGGAATGCAGACATCCTGCAGAATCGTCAATCTATCCGGCCGCCTTATGCGGGCAGAATGGCGCCATGCTTTTTCAGGCTGGTCTGCAATGCCTTGATATTTATCTTCCGCAGATCCACGCCGCTGCTTATAGCCTGCGCGGCCGCGATGCCCGCCGCCTCTCCAAGGGCGATGCAATGCGGGATGTAGTTGAAAAAGTTGTTGGCAACGGCATTGGAGGAAAAGGCGCGGCAGGCCACAAGCAGGTTGTTCACTTTACGGGGGATCATGCATCGATACGGCATATAGGTTAAAGGGTATTTCAGCGATTCCTGTCCGCGGTCGACATCCGGGAATACGGCGATCGTATCGTCAAAAGGAACGTTGGTATTCATATCCTTTTCAGTGAGGATGTATTCTCCAACGACTCTTCTGCTGCCTCGCGTCCCAAGTTGAGGATTCGTCAATACGATGTAGCTTTTTTCAAAACCCGGAATATTCTTCTTGTAATAGTCGTGGCTTATAAGCATCTCTTTGCGGCCCAGGAATTCCACGCGCGTGAGTTCTTCGACATCCACCTGGCTGGAATTCGCATAGCGGGGGAATACCCAGACGAGATCTTCCTGATCTTTCAGGTTGCTGGTGAGAAAACCGGCGTGCCCCCCGCGCTTCCTGATTTCGCCCATTGCTTGGGCCAATTCTTTGGGATGCGCCTTTTTGTATTCCTTGTATTTATTTAAATCGACATTGGCTATCCAGTAGGAAAAGGACAGGTTCGCAATTCTGAGAGACGGGGCAATGTCCATTTTGAAGTCGGCTCCCGTATAGGGCAACAAGTCGCCATCCCCGGTGGCATCGATCACTATTTTGGCCAGCACCGCCTGCCTGCCGGATTTGCTCTCGAAGATGACGCCTTTGACCTGATTGCCGTCCATAATAGGCTCTGTGCCCCATGAATGGAGATAGGTCTTCACACCCGCTTCTTTTACCATATCGTTCAGAATGCACTTGGATATCTCGGCGTCGATGTGGGCGGAGTATAAGACGGGTATCTCGCGCACATTGAAAATGGGGCGGTCTTCA
>CAZLHW010000063.1:0-5463 GCA_964559085.1 uncultured Acidobacteriota bacterium
CCTGAAATAAACACCCGCGACCAAGCCAATAATGCCTCTGCGCGTCGCGATATAGGTCCATCGCAAAAATAATGCGTGCCCTTTTTGGAATAGAAGGGTATTCGCGTAATCGCTGCATTGTCATGATTTATGAAAAACGGCCCAGCACGGACTGGCAGTCAGGAGGTCACGAGTTCGATCCTCGTCAGCTCCACCATCCAACCCGGTCCTTCCGTCATCTAGTGTTGTTACGCTGCCATTTCCCGCTCATTGATTCCGCGTAACCCTGCCGTTACGTCGATGAAAGCGATCACAAAAAGAATTCTCTCCGGCAACCGCCACGAATACTTACCTGAAGCTGAGTCGTTTGGAAACCAATCACTAATGCATCGCCGGGGTCCTGATTTCGGGTCCAAACTTCAGTGCCCTGTGAGGTCTGATGAAGTTGTAATAGCAGCGAATCAACGCGAGATGATCTTCAAAACGTTCCTTGCATCGTGCATGACATATCGTCCTCCGAGATAGATACGCCGAATTCTGTCGGATCGTCAGATTCAGCCGTTCGATAAAGGATGTATTCAGTTTCGAGGAATCCTCGGAGTCGCGCAATGCCTGTTCGAATCGCCAACCGGCGCCGATCACAGCTCTTCGCTTAACCCGAGCAATCGCAGATTTGTTCAAGTCCTCGACGCTGAGAGCGGCAACCTCACCGAATGTTGTGCGACGGTATTGGAGTCGATCGTAGGGTGTGCCCGAATTGGAGCAGAATGTCTTTCCGCAAGTCCGGCATCGGCAGCGACAACGCTTTCCCCGCTTGGTTTTGTAGAATCCGTGGCGGATGATCTTTCCGGTTCTATTCAACCCGGATCCTGCGCATTGCATGTTTGGATACCTGAGACCCATCATTGCTCCTCGACGATTAACTGATCGCCTGGAATTGAGTCTCCTATACTACGTACGGGAGTTATGATTGGGATACCAACAGTAGATTGCGGAAGCACCGGATAAGCAGGCTACTCCGCTGCCTTTTGTTCCTTCGTCGCCGACCGTGTTTTTTCTTGTTCCGCCGACAAGCATTAGGCGATAATTAAATCGAAAAAGTTGCAGGCCGCAAGGCGCTAATTCAATAACCGGAAATTGCGCTTCTTTGAGGTTTGCAGAAAGGGAGGAAACAATGAGCTCGATCGGCGGTGGCGGTTTGCGTATGAGGAATGAAGGCGTAATCCGGCTTAAAATCGTGGTGCCCAAAAACGTCCGCGTCCAGACCGAGTTGCAATATTCAAACAAGGAGCTTCCGCTCATTGCGCCAAAAACCAATGCCTTTCAAAACACGCTGACGATGGACTTGACTTCGGATAAAACAGCGCGCTGGCTCAATCTCACCAATCGACCGATCTTCGGTCCGTCACTCGTCGGCAATTGCGGTTGTTGTGTGCGGGGCTAAAAAGCACCTTCCTCATGCCGACGGTTTATCCCCGGCCAACCAACATCCCGGATCGGCTTTACGCCAGCTTCCCAGGGCGGCATGAGAAAAACACCGAAGACCGCCGTTACAGGCGGCCGCATAACGGCACGCACGACAAAGGGAAGGAGTATTTCTCCTCCGCAATTCTTTCATGACCCGATTCTCGAGGTAAATTCGAGTCAAGGGAGTTTTCCAAAGATTCCCCGCTTTGATCGGGAGCCGACGGCAGGGATAGACATCACCGTTGGCTTGAATACATAATGTGAACAATCCGGCACTGCATTGATAAATATCCCGGCCGAAGGGAGGGCCTTCGTTTTCGAATACAGGGAGGAACTGAAGGGCCCGGTGTGTGAGGACCTTGAACCGGCCGTCTTCGTCATCAAGCGCCTTTGCCGTCGATTGCAGCAGACCGACATACGTCCTTGTCTCTTCCGCATTCAATACGTTTGCCTGTTGCATACGGCCCAGAGGAAGACAGCGATCCGACCA
This sequence comes from uncultured Acidobacteriota bacterium, assembly GCA_964559085.1. Classification (GTDB taxonomy): domain Bacteria; phylum Acidobacteriota; class UBA6911; order UBA6911; family UBA6911; genus UBA6911. The sequence goes on from CAZLHW010000063.1 coordinate 1,937, forward strand.
AAAGCGCCTCACCCCAAGTTTCTTAACCATTTCGGCCACTTCAGGTATGTCGCGATAATTCAAGCGATCCGCCGAAAATGAGACGACTGTGGGGATGGATTCCTTAAGGAGATGCTCGATACCTCGAATCGCCTGCCGGAAGGAACCCTTCCCTCTGCGCAAATCATGGGTCTTTTCCATGCCATCGATGCTTACAGACACCACTTCCAACGGCAGATCTTTGAGCCGCTTTGCAAGTTGCGCATGGATTAATGTTCCGTTGGTCAGAAATCGCCCGGAAAAGTGCCGAACATCCAGACTGACTTCCTTCATCAACCGCAGAAAATTGGGGCTCAACACGGGTTCCCCGCCGGTCAAGGAAAGGCGGGCGCGAACAGGCGACGCAATTTCACGGAAGATCCCGGCATCCTCCGCTTCATCGAGAAAGTCCCGGCATTGTGTGATGAGAAAATGCAATTGTTCCCAGGAAGGATCCGGTTGATCGTAAGATTCCTGATAGCAGTGAGCGCAGCGCCGATTGCAGCGCGCCGTGATCTGAACATCAATGCCGAACAGGCCCGGAGAGGATTGGGATGGTTTTCCGGGCTGCGTCTTGCTGCTTCTGTTTTTCATAATTTCTCCCGGTGCAATACTCGAGCGACCGCAGGCCGTCAACGGAAATTGCGGTTTTAGCCAAAAGGATGCGGCAATCGACAATCCCTCAGCCCGAAGCGATTCAGGTCTGCGCCCGGAGCGCTCAAGCTTCCGAATCCGAATATAGGCAAGCCCGGAGCCACGATGCGTTTGACCGAAAACCCGCACCAAGCGCAGTCGGGCGGCGTGATATCAATCTCAATCACATCCGCCGCCAACCGACAGGCTTGTTCCAAGACTCTGGACCCGGGCACCGCCCTCAAGCGCGGTATGGGAACGGATTCGGCTTGGGAAAGCACATTCGCAAGCCGGCGCGATCTGGCCGGAGAGCAACTGTAATAAAGAACATGGTCCAGCGCATCCGCATGCGTGTCGAGTGCGGGCGATTTCTTTTGCTTCGATTCCGGCAGTAACGCCAATTGCTGCCATTGTGCGGCGGCTTCTACCGCCGCCCGTTGCGCGGCCCTTCGGATGCATTCGTCGGCCGCGGACCCGAGCGTGATTCTTGGAAAATAATCTCCGATTAAGGCGCCCAAGACCACAGGCACATCGGGTGGGAAGGCAAGAGCGAGCAGCAAAAGCCGCAGACGCGCCCGTTTGATCCTATCCTGCAGCTCGGCCGTCTCCCCCGGCAACACGGTTTCTGGCAATCGGCGGCCGAACATTTGACGATGCCAGGCAACGGTTAAGGTGAACCGCTCGATCAATTCGAGCAGCGCCGCTCTTCTGGCTTCCCTCGCGCTTGTGTGCGCGGCCAAACCGCTGGAAGTCATCCGGTCGAGCGCGGGCTCATCAGGATTCCAGCAGCGTGTCAGATAGACATAACAAGCAGGAACGTATTTGTCCGTGTTGAACTTGAGTGATTTTCCCCGGACCCAGGCCAAAAACGTATTCGGACGTAACCTGCAAAAGCGGGTGCCCGCCAATTGTCGCTTCCGATAACGATTCAGCAGCGGCACCGGCGGAACCGGACCGTCCAATTCCTCAGCCGTAGCGTGAACCAGCTCCTCCCGGCAGGGTCTTAGGGCGGAATAGCGTTCCACCGCTTCACCCAGTTGCCGACTCAGGGCATCCCGAGCCGTAATTCCTTGTCCTCCGGCAGTCAGAGGTTTTTCCTCTGCAGGCACCGCCACCCATCCTTCCGCCGAATAGCACAGCCCATGCCTCCCATTTTTACCCGCAATCCGGGGATCCGTGAATTTCGCGGGCAGGGTAATTCCCACCAATGGATCCATCAGGACTTCAACCGATAGCTTTCTTTGTCCCGGTCGGGGAGTCCTCTGGCGGCGCCCACATTCGGTGCAGCCGGGGACCGGGAGCAGGATATGGCGCGAGGTTTTCCCGTCCGCTATGAAGACAATCGGCAAATAGGGGCGCCGATCCCCTTCAGCGAACCGATCCAAAAAACGGATCACTGCCGGAGTCGGAAGTCTGCTCGGTTTTTCCAAATTTGAAGCGGGATCCAAACCCGCTTCGGACAGGCGGCGGCGCAGACATTCGACGCACGGTGTTCCGGGCCTTTGGCGGAAATTGCATTCTCCCGCGGAACTGCGCACCCGCACGATCTCTTCTTCTGTGGGGTTGCGCTCTCTTGTATCGATTGAAACCACACCGCCGTCCTTTTCTCCGCTACTCATTGAGCAAGCGGGAAAGTTGAAAATGAAACATGCCTTTCATCAAACGGCAGAAAGCCTCTCCCGGGGCGACCTGTAAATCCTTCGACATCAAAAAAGCTTGAGCGGCACATCCGCCTCCGCAAAGGCCTTCGATTTCGCACCCTTCGCAATCCGGCAAGTAGGGCGCACACCGATTGCAAATCTGCTTCGGAAACGATATCGGCGTTTCCTTTTCCAAATCTTCCAGCGCCCCCCAGCTGTAACCGGGCACGGCCGCACAAAAAACCAATGCACCTGACGGCGCCACCGAGAGTTCGGCCCCCGTTGCCGCGCAAAAATGACCCGTGGCGCCCATCGGATCGGTTAATGCGGAAAAGGCATTGAGCAATTTGCCGGTCACCGGCAGATCATCCCGGCGGCATCGTTCCAAAACCGAGAAATGTGCTTCCAATAGGCCCGTGCAATCGCCTCCATAACCCTGCGGATGGATCAGCGGTTCCAGGACCAATGCGATCGAAGCGCGGAAACGATCCCGCAATTGCAGCGCATATTCGACGATCTGCAGCAATCGTTGCACATTGTTCTTATGGATGACCACCACAAATTCCACGGGCACGCCCGCTTCCGCCAACAGCATTGCGCCGCGGTTTACCGCATGAAAGCTGCCTCCGCCGTGGGCGAAATGCCGATCGGCGTCGTGGGCGTCTCCTATGCCGTCCAAGCTTAAGCCCACGCGAAGACGATCCCCCTTTTTCGCCAACTCGCCGGCTATCTCCCGGTCTATTAAGGTGCCGTTGGTATTGAGAATCCATAGGGGGCCTTCCCCGGGCCAATCAACAGCCGCTGTTGCCAACACTTGCCGCACAACGGGCCAGTTCAGCAAAGGTTCGCCGCCGAAAAAACGCACGCCGGCCTTGTCATGATCGCCGGGCCGGAGCATATCCCGCCAGATTCGAACCGCTTTATCTGCGGTTTCCATGGGCATCGCCATCTCTTCCATTTTGCGGCCATAGCAGTAATTGCAGCGCATATTGCAGCCGGTATGCACATGCAATCGGAGATGCCTTATTCGGCGTTCGGGGAAGGCTCCGGAATTCCATCGCTTCAAAACCGGAGCTTCGGGAGGGATCGACGCTAGGATGGATGCTGCGGAATCCCAATCAAAATTCCTGCTTTCCGGATCACGAAAGTTGCGGTCCTGAGATTGCTCCCGCATCCAATACCCTCCCAAGAAACGGTGGTAGAGGAGAGAACGCTTTGTCCCTTCCACAATTCTAT